>JAYUGN010000165.1:0-5255 GCA_043767605.1 Gammaproteobacteria bacterium | reverse complement strand
TGCAGGCCTTCATCAAGGACCACGACCTGCTCGAGCAGGACTACAGCAAGCCGCTGGTCGTGCGCGAGACACCGGCCTACAACCCGATCCGCGGCGTGGCAATCGCCTCGATCGACGCGCCGGGCCCGTTCAACCCGGGCGCGGCGACGTATTACAACGTCCAGCCGATGAGCGACTTCAGCCAGGAGAAGCAGGAGAGCTTCCTGCGCGAATACAACAGCTGGATGCTGCAGATCCTGAACATCCACGAGGCCGTGCCGGGCCACTACACGCAGCTGCTGCACGCCAACAAGTCGCCGAGCATGATCAAGAGCCTGCTGAGCAGCGGGCCGATGATCGAGGGCTGGGCGGTGTACGTGCAGCGCATGATGCTGGAACAGGGCTGGGGCAAGGACGCACCGGAGCTGTGGCTGATGCTCGACAAGTTCGACCTGCGCACGGTCAACAACACGATCCTGGATTACTCCGTGCATGTGCTGGACATGAGCGAAGCGGATGCGCTGAAGCTGCTGATCAACGAGGCCTACCAGACCGAGACCGAGGCGCGCGGCAAGTGGCGCCGCGTGCAGCTCTCGAGCGTGCAGCTGACCAGCTACTTCGCGGGCTTCGAGGAGATCTACGAGTTTCGCGAGCAACAGAAGGTCGCGCTCGGCGCCGCGTTCAACCTGCGCGACTTCCACAACCGCTTCCTGTCCTACGGCTCGGTGCCGGTGAAGACGATCAAGGAGCTGATGACGGCGGCGCAGCCGGCGACGGCGGTCGCCGGGAAGTAAGGGGGTCGGAGTCGGCCGACGAACGGCGTGCCAGAGTCGCGACCGCTCATCGGCTCACTCTGGCACCCCGCCTGTCGGCTGACTCCGACCCCAGTTCAAAGGGTGATGCCGGGCGGGAGTTTTTCGGGCAGCACCGAGGCGGGCGCCTCGAACGAGGCCACCGGCCAGGCGCAGTAATCGGCGGCGTAGTAAGCGCTGGGGCGATGGTTGCCGCTGGCGCCGATGCCGCCGAAGGGTGCGGCGCTCGATGCGCCGGTGGTCTGGCGATTCCAGTTGACGATGCCGGCGCGGATCGCGCGGTAGAAGCGGTCCCATTCCTCGCGGCTCGTGGACAGCAGGCCCGCGGCCAGCCCGTAGCGCGTGGCGTTGGCGAGGCGGATGGCCTCGTCCAGCGACTCGTAACGGACCAGCGTGAGCAGCGGGCCGAAATATTCCTCGTCCGGCAGTGCCTTGACCCGCGTCACGTCGAGCAGGCCCGGCGTGACGAAGGCCGCGCCGCGCGGCAGCTGGCGCATCTCCACGATCGCGTGCGCGCCGAGCCCCTGCAAGTGCGTCTGCGCCTTCAGCAGCGAATCGGCCGCCGCGCCCGATACCAGCGGGCCCATGAAGGGTTCGGGCTGGTCGTCCCAGGCGCCGACGCGGATCAACGCAATGGCCGTGGCGAGCGCGTGCACGAAGGCATCGCCAGTGGCGCCTTTCGGGACGTAGAGGCGCCGCGCGCAGGTGCAACGCTGGCCGCTGGAAAGAAACGCCGACTGCAGCACGTCATTGAGTGCCGCGCGCGTGTCACTGCCCAGCGTGCCGACGATCAGCGGATTGTTGCCGCCCATCTCGAGCGCGAGGATCCGGTGCGGCGTGCCCGCGAACTGGCGGTGGAGCAGGGCGCCGACGCGCGCGCTGCCGGTGAAGAACAGGCCGTCGAGCTCCCTGTGCGCGGCGATCACCTCGCCCGTGGCGCGCTCGCCCTGCAGCAGGTTCAGCACGCCGGCGGGCAGGCCGGCCTCGTGCCACAGCTCGACGGTTCTTTCCGCGACCGCGGGGGTCAGCTCGCTGGGCTTGAACAGCACCGTGTTGCCCGCGAGCAGCGCCGGCACGATGTGGCCGTTGGGCAGGTGCGCCGGAAAATTGTACGGCCCGAACACGGCCACGACGCCGTGCGGCTTGTGGCGCACGGCCTGCAGCTGCGCGCCGGTGGTGGTTTCGCTCACGCCCGTGCGCGCGTGGAACGCCTTCACCGACAAGTCGACCTTGTTGATCATTGCAGTGACTTCGCCGCGCGTGTCCCACAGCGCCTTGCCGGTTTCCCTCGAGATCAGCGTGGCGAGCGGCTCGCGCTCGCGCTCCAGCAGCCTGGCGAACACGCGGGCGATGGCCTCGCGCTCGGCAAACGGCTGGCCGCTCCAGTCGCGGAAGGCCGTGCGCGCCGCGCCGAACGCGGCCTCCACGTCCGCGGCATCGGCGCCGTGGCCCGACCACAGGATTTCGCCGTTGGCGGGGTTGCGGCGCTCGAAATGCGTGCCGCGGCCCGCTTGCCAGTGCCCGTCGATGCAGAGCTTGCCCGTGGCCATGTCAGAGCTGGGTGATCCGCACCGGGTCGCCGGCTGTCACTTTCAGCGCCTCGAGCACGTCGCGCGCCAGCGGCACGCCGGTGTCGCCGGGGTGGATATCCACCAGCGTGCAGCGGAACTCGCCGAGCTTCGTGTTGGCGACGAGGTGCGGTGTGCCGCCGAACTCGCCGGTCGCGGCGGCGCGCAGCACACGCGAGCGCTTGATCGAGCGGATTTCGTGCAGCGGTGCCTCGACCGTCGGGCCGCCGTCGAAGATGTCGATGTAGCCCTGCATGCGGAAGTTCTCGCGCTCGAGCAGGTGCAGCGCCGGCGCGGTTTGCGGATGCACCTTGCCCAGCACCGAGCGCGCTTCCTCGCTCAGCAGCGCGGTGTAGATCGCGTGCTTGGGCATCAGTTCGGCGATGAAGGCCTTGTTGCCCATGCCGACCAGGTGCTCGGCGCGGTCGTAGTCGATCGAGAAGAACAGCCGGCCGAGGCCCTCCCAGAACGGCGAGCGGCCCTTTTCGTCCGAGACGCCGCGCATTTCCGCGATCACTTTCTCGGCGAAGCGCTGCGGGTACTGCGCCATCATCATGAAGCGGCTGCGCGAGAGCAGGTGGCCGTTGCCGCCGCCGCGGAAATCCGGCGCCAGGTAGAGCGAACACAGCACGCTGGTCGCGGTGTAGTCGTTGGCCAAGTACAAGGTCGGCAGCAGGTTGTAGACCTTCAGCTCGCGGCTGGCGTGCACGGTGGTGCCGACGCGGTAGTTGTAGAACGGCTCGTCGAGCCCGCAGGCGGCCTCGACCGCGCAGCAGCCGCCGACCTTGCCGCTCTCGAGGTTTTCCAGCACGAACATGTAGCGCTCGTGGCCGGGCCTGGTCACCTTGGCCTCGAACGAGCGCTGCGACAGCTCGATCTTGGCCTGCAGGAACTCGGGCACCGGCGGCAATGAAGTGAACCCGGCGCCGGCGGTCTTCGCCATGTCCAGCAGGGCGTCCAGGTCGCCGGATTCGATGGGTCGCAATACGTGCATCTGGATCCCCGCTTTCGCGGGGATGACCGCCTTGCTGCTCATTTCTGCCACGTGAGTTCTCCCGAGGCCAATCTCATGAGCAGCAAGGCAGTCAGTTGCGCGCGCTCGCCGATGCTCGGCACGCGCACGAACTCGCGGTCGCTGTGGATCTCGCCGCCGACCACGCCGAGATTGTCGATGTTGGGCAGGCCCGCCGCGGCGAGGTTGTTGCCGTCGCAGCAGCCGCCGGTGGGCTTGAACTCGAGCGCAAGGCCGAGCGTGCGGCCGCAATCGCCGATCATGCCGGCGAGCCGCTCGATCTGCGGCGTCACGATTTTCGGCGCGCGGGTGAAGTGGCCGCGCAGTTCGAGCGTGTAGCCCTCGCGCGCCTGCGCCTTGATGAGGATCTTGTCGAGCTGCTCCAGCAGCCAGCGCTCGTCATCGGGTTGCGAAGTGCGCACGTTGAATTTCACCACGCACAGGTCCGGCACGATGTTGGTGGGGCCGCCGCCGTGCACGTAGCCGACGTTCAGCGTCAAGCCTTCGCGGGTGCCGTTGATCGCGTCGAGGTCCGCCACGATGCCGGCTGCCATGCGCAGCGCGTTGCGCCCGAGGTGCGGCTCGCGGCCCGCGTGCGCGGCGCGGCCGCGCACGATCACGTCGAAATTGCCCGAGCCCTTGCGCGCGCTGGCGAGGTTGCCGTCGGGGAAGGAGGGCTCGAACACGAGGCCAAAGTGGTTGCGGCCCGCGGCTTCCTTCAGCAGCGGCGCGGAACCTTCCGAGCCGATTTCCTCGTCCGGGTTGAACAGCACTTCCCAGCCGATCTTTTCTTTCCAGGGCGAGCGCTCGAGGGCAGAGAGGGCGAGGAACATCACCAGCAAGCCGCCCTTGAGGTCCGCGACGCCCGGGCCGTTCAATGTGTCGCTGCCGATGTCGTGCGCCACCTGGAACGGATGCGCGGCGCCGAACACGGTATCCATGTGGCCGCCGAGGAAAATCTTCAGCGGCGCATCGGGCCGCCGGCGCAATCGCAGCGCGCGGCCGACCGCGTGCTCCGCCTGGCCACCCTGGTCGTCGGTGACGGCGTGCCTGGGCAGTTCGATGCGCTCGGAGCCAGCGCCCAGCGGCGCGAAAACCTGCTCGAGCCGCAGCGCGATCGCGTTCACGCCGGCGGCGTTGTAGCTGCCGGAATTCTGGTTCGACAGGCGCAGCAGCTCGTCGCGCTGTGCGGGAACCTGCGCGGAAATCCAGTCGAGGTGAGGCTGATACGGCGTCGTCATCTGCTGCATTTTAGGTGATACGCTGATGCGCATCATGAAGGACACATTACGTGCGCTGGTTTGCGCCGCGGCGCTGGCCGCCGGTAGCTCGCAGGCCGCGGCGCCGGCCGACAGCCCCACGATCAAGGCGATCCAGCAGAACGGCGAGTTGCGGGTCGGCCTCGAGGCTGGCTACATGCCTTTCGAGATGCTCGACAAGGGCGGCGAGCTGATCGGCTTCGACGTGGACCTCGCGCGCCTGATGGCGCGCAAGCTCGGCGTGAAGGTCAAGCTGGTGAACCAGGCTTGGGACGGCATCATCCCGGCGCTGCTGACCGGCAAGTTCGAAGTGCTGATGGGCGGCATGACCATCACCGCCGAGCGCGCGAAAAGCGTGGAGTTCTGCGACCCCTACCTGACCATCGGCCAGACCGTGCTGCTCAACAAGAAGCTGGCCGGCACCATCACCAGCTACACGCAGCTCAACGACCCGAAGTACCGCGTGCTCTCCAAGCTCGGCACTACCGGCGAGATCGCGGCGCGCAAGACCTTTCCCAAGGCGCAATTCAAGACCTTCGAGCTCGAGGCCGACGCCTCGATCGAAGTGCGCAACGGCCGCGCCGACGCCTTCATCTATGACTTGCCGTACAACGCGACCATCGCC
>JAYUGN010000164.1:0-1729 GCA_043767605.1 Gammaproteobacteria bacterium | reverse complement strand
CAGGGCTTGGCGAAGAGATGGTGCGCCACGCCCCACTCGCTGCCGGCGCGATAGCCGAACAGCTCGGCCACGGCCATGTAGAACATGCGCCAGCGCTGGAACCACAGCGCGGCGTCCTTGCCGTAGGCCTCGGTGAACACCTGCATGATCTCGGCCTTGCGCGCGTCCATGCCCTTGAGCCAGTCGTTGGCGGTGCGCTCGTAGTGCGTGCCGTCCACCCACCAGCGCTCGCGCAGCTTGAGGTCCTGCTGGAACTCGCCGAGCAGGTCCGCCGAAGGCATCAGCCCGCCGGTGAAGAAATACTGGCTCATCCAGTCGCTGCCGTCGCGCACCTCGAACGGGTACGCCAGGCGCCGGTGCGCAAAGATGTGCACGAACAGCTTGCCGCCCGGCTTGAGCCAGCATGCCACCTTCGACAACAGGCTCTGGTAATTGCGCATGTGCTCGAACATCTCGACCGACATCACGCGGTCGAACGCGCCTTCCTCCGCCGGGAAATCGAAGTCCACCACGTTGCCCGTGTAGATCTTGAGATTCTTCAGGCCGCGCTCAGCGGCGCGTGCCTCGATGAAGGTGCGCTGGCCCTGCGAGTTCGACAGCCCGACCACCTGCGCGTTCGGAAATTTCTCGGCCAGCCACAGCGACAGCGAACCCCAGCCGCAGCCGAGGTCGAGGATGCGCAGGCCGTCGGTGACTTGGGCGCGCAGCGCGCAGGTCTCGAGCATCGCCTCCTCGGCTGCGGAGAGCGTGGCGGCCCCGGGCCCGTACAAGGCGCTGGAATATTTCAGCCGCGGCCCGAGGTGCAGGCGGAAGAACTCCGCCGGCACTTCGTAGTGCTGCTCGTTGGCGGCATCGGTGTGCACGGCCACCGGGCTCAGCCGCAACTCGTCCACCAGCGCGCGGTAGCGCGCACCGGTGTCACCCGAGGATTCGTCGGCAAGCCGTTGCGCGATCAGGCGGCGCATGCCGAAGCGGGACAGCGAGTCGGGAATGTAGCCGCGCTCGCAAAGATCAATGACGTTCATGGGTTCTTCGGCGGCCACGGAATCAGCATGCTCGTCGTCTTCACGTACTCGGCGTAGCCGGGCTTGCGCTTCATCATTTCTTCTTCGAGCAACGGCACACCCGAGAGTTTGATCAGCAGCGCGGCCATGACCGCCGGCGCGGCCAGCGTGAGCAGCGCCCACGGCGAGCCCCAGGCCAGCGGCAAATAGGCGAGCCAGTGCACGCACTCGAAGAAATAATTCGGGTGACGCGACCAGCGCCACAGGCCGTCGCGGCAGACGCGACCCTTGTTCATCGGGTTGCGGCGGAACGCTTCCATCTGCCGGTCCGCCAGGCCTTCGCCGCCCACAGCGATGAGCCAAATCGCGACGGCCAGCGGCAGGGCCCAGGCCGGCGGCGTGCCGGCGCGGAACGCCACCGGCAAGTAGGCGGTGGCGGCCAGCAGCAGCGTGAAGACGTTCTGGAACTGGAAAAACCAGAACATGTTGCGGTTGGCGCTCGCGCCCCATTTTTCGCGGAACTGCGCATAGCGCCAATCCTCGGGCTTGCCGGCATTGCGGGCGGTCAGGTGCACGCCCAGGCGCATGCCCCAGAGGCCGCCCATCAGCGCCAGCGCCGGCCGGCTTTCGCCCGGCGCGCTGCCGGCCCAGGCCACGAACACGGCCAAGCCGCCGAGGGTGAAAGCCCAGATCGGATCCACCATGCCGGCGTTGCGAGTGCGCAG
>JAYUGN010000163.1:0-14255 GCA_043767605.1 Gammaproteobacteria bacterium | reverse complement strand
TGACAAGGGGGGATTCGCGCCTGACTGCACTGGCACGCTCCGTGCTTTTGAGCGTGCCGCGGCGCCGGGTCATAAGCGCCCACTCACAGGAGCGAAGGGAATGAAACTCATCTCAGCGATCATCAAGCCGTTCAAGCTCGACGAGGTCCGCGAAGCCTTGTCCGAGGTTGGCGTGTCCGGCATCACCGTCACCGAGGTCAAGGGCTTCGGGCGCCAGAAAGGCCACACCGAGTTGTACCGCGGCGCCGAATACGTGGTCGATTTCCTGCCGAAAGTGAAGATTGAAGTGGCGGTGGACGACCCGCTGCTCGAGCGCGCGCTCGAGGCCATCACCAAGGCCGCGCACACCGGGAAGATCGGCGACGGCAAGGTCTTCGTCTTCACCCTCGACCAGGCCCTGCGCATCCGCACCGGCGAAACCGGCAAGGACGCGCTGTAACTCATTCGCTTCACAGGGAGCTTTTCATGAATCGCAAATATTTCTCCGTGCTGCTGGCGCTCGCCGGGCTGGTCGTCTGCATGGGGGCGGGTCCGGCCTTCGCGGCCGACAGCCCGCCAGCCGCCACTGCAGCTCCGGCTGCCACCGCTCCCGCGGCGACACCCGAAGCCGCGGCGCCCGCGGCAGACACCACGGCTGCTGCTGCGCCGGCGCCCGCGCCGGAGGCGGCGCCTGCACCCCCGGCCGACGACGGCTACAAGGCGCCCGAGTACAACATGGGCAACGTGTCCTGGATGATGACGGCCACGGCGCTGGTGTTGCTGATGTCGGTGCCGGGCCTCGCGCTGTTCTACGGCGGCATGGTGCGCCAGAAGAACATGCTGTCCACGCTGACGCAGACCTTCGCGATCTTCAGCCTGATCGCGGTGCTGTGGGTGGTGTACGGCTACAGCGTGGCCTTCTCCAACGGCAGCGCGTTCTTCGGCGGCCTCGACAAGCTGATGCTGGCGGGCACGGTGTTCGACTCGCACGGCAATTTCGTGCCGACGGGGACTTTCAGCAAGGGCGTGGTCATTCCCGAGCTGATCTTCGCGATGTTCCAGCTGACCTTTGCCGCCATTACCGTGGCGCTGGTCGCCGGCGCCTATGCGGAGCGCATGAAGTTCAAGGCCGTGATGATCTTCTCGGTCATCTGGTTCACCTTTGCCTACCTGCCGATGGCGCACATGGTCTGGTGGTGGGCGGGCCCGGATTCCTACACGGCGGCGATGAAGCCTGACGAGATCAGCGCGGTCAATGCAACCGCCGGCTGGCTGTGGCAGCTCGGCGCGCTCGATTTCGCCGGCGGCTCGGTGGTGCACATCAACGCCGGCGTGGCCGGCCTGGTCTGCGCGCTGTTCCTCGGCAAGCGCAAGAACATCGCTCCGCCGCACTCGCTGGTCATGTCGATGATCGGCGCATCCTTGCTGTGGTTCGGCTGGTTCGGCTTCAACGCCGGCTCCAACCTCGAGGCCAACGGCTACGCGGTGCTGGCGTTCGCCAACACCCTGTTCGCCACGGCTGTCGCCGCGCTCAGCTGGTTCTTCGCCGAATGGCTGCTCAAGGGCAAGCCCTCGCTGCTGGGGATCATCTCGGGCGCCGTCGCCGGCCTGGTTGGCATCACGCCCGCCTGCGGTTTCGTCGGCATCCAGGGCGCGCTGGTGATCGGCCTGGTCTGCGGCGTGGCCTGCTTCCTCGCCGTGGCCTACCTGAAGAAAGCGTTCGGATACGACGATGCGCTCGATGCGTTCGGCGTGCATGCAGTCGGCGGCATACTCGGTGCGATCCTGACCGGCGTGTTCGTCAACCCGGCGCTCGGCGGAGCGGGCTATCCGATCGACAACTGGGTCGGGCCGACCTTCGGCTACGACATGGGCCAGATCCTGATCCAGGTCAAGACGGTGGGTGTGGCGATCCTGGTCAGCGGCACGGTGTCGGCGGTGGCGATGGCGCTGCTCAAGTACACCATCGGCATCCGCGTCAGCGAGGAAGCCGAGTCCGAGGGCCTCGACGTCGCCGAACACGGCGAGAAGGCCTACAACTAAACGCGATCTCTGCCCAGTTCCTCTGCGTAGAGTCTTGGGGCCGGCGCAAGCCGGCCCCTTTCCTTTTTCCGCCGGCCTATTTCTTCTTTTTCTTCGGCGCCGGCGTTGCGGGTGTCGGCGGTGTCACCGGTGCGGCGGCGGCCGGCGGCGGTGGCAGCGGCACGCTGCTGTTGTACATGTCGACCGCGCATTTCCAGGTGCCGTTGTGCTTCTCCCAGACCTGCGCGTACTTGCCGTGGTCGTCGACCTTGCCGCCGGGCGAGTCGAAACTGAAGGTGTAGGTGCCGACGTCGATCGCCATCTCGCCGTCGCCGTCCACCTCGATGCGAGTCGGCGCGAAGCTCAGCTTCACGCCAGGCATGCCCATCAAGTCGGCCCAGGACTTGCGGATCGCGGGCCCGCTCAGGGACTCTTCGTTGGGAGGCATGAAGACTGCGTCGTCGGAGTAGAACGAGGCGGCCTTGTCGGCATCGCCGGTTGCGATGGCGGCGACCCAGGCCGCGTCGAGCGAGCGGATGTTGGCGGCTTCGGCGGTGCCGTCGACGCTGGGTATCGTCTGGCACCCGGCCAGCGCGGTGGCGAGGAGGGCGCAAGCGCCCCTGCTGATGTCACGGTTCATGGGAACTCCCGTTCGATCGAGCCGCAGGTGCGGCGCCGGCAAGATTGCGCCGCGTCACGCTGCGGCGTCAAACGGCGGTGCGGTAAACTCAGCCCATGAAAATGCTCATGGCGATCATCAAGCCCTTCAAGCTCGATGCGGTGCGCGAGGCGCTCTCCGACGTCGGCGTTCAGGGCATGACCGTGACCGAAGTGCGCGGCTTCGGCCGGCAGAAGGGTCACACCGAGCTGTACCGCGGCGCCGAATACCAGGTGGACCTGCTGCCCAAGATCAAGCTGGAGCTCGCGCTGCCGGATGACCAGGTCGACAAGGCGGTCGAGGCGATCCAGAAGGCGGCCAAGACCGGCCAGATCGGCGACGGCAAGATCTTCGTCTACGACCTCAACGAGACGGTGCGCATCCGCACCGGCGAGACAGGGCAGGAAGCCATCTGATGCGGGCGGGCGGCGCACTGGCGCTGCGCACGCTGAATTGATTACGGCGCTGCCACCGCGAAGGTGTCGCAGCTGCGCACAGTGCCCTCTTCGAAACCCTTCTTGAACCAGCGCACGCGCTGCTCCGCCGTGCCGTGCGTGAAGGCATCCGGCACGACTTCGCCGCGCGCGTGTTTCTGCAGGCGGTCGTCGCCGATCGCGGTTGCCGTGGCCAGCGCCTGATCGATGTCGCCGGCCTCGAGCCAGTGATGGCGCTGTTGCGCGGCGCTGGCCCACAGTCCGGCGTAGCAATCCGCCTGCAGTTCCTGGCGCACCGACAGGCCGTTGTCGCCCTCGACGCGCTCGCCCGCCTGGCGCGCCTTCGCGACTTTCGCCGCGATGCCGGTGAGGTTTTGCACGTGGTGGCCAACTTCGTGCGCGATCACGTAGGCCTGCGCGAACTCGCCGCCGCCGCCCAGTTTTGACTTCATCTCCTCGAAAAAGCTCGTGTCGAGGTACACCTTGTGGTCGGCCGGGCAATAGAACGGGCCGCTGGCGCTGGTGGCGCCACCGCAGGCGGTGCGCACGCCGCCCGCGAACAGCACCAGGTGTGGCTGCTCGTACTGCGCGCCGGAGTTCTTGAAGATCGCGCCCCAGACGTCCTCGGTCTCGCCGAGGATCGCGGCGACGAATTCGTGGTTGGACGCGTTTTCCGCGGACACCTGCGCCGGCGCACCCGAGGGCGCCCCGCCGCCGTTCATCGACGAGATCAGGCTCAGCATTTCCATCGGGCTCTTGCCGAACAGCAGGCCGACCACGACCACGATTGCCACACCGCCGAGGCTGAGCTTGCCGCGCCCGAAGCCGCCACCCCCACCGCCGCCGGTGTCGTTCTCGACGTTGCTGCTCTGGCGACCGTCTCTCCATTTCATGGCAAATCTCCGGGCAGCTTGTTGTGGGTGCCGTCGCAGAACGGCGCGTGGCGGGACCGCTTGCAGCCGCACAGCCAGACCGTCTCTGGCTCGCGGCGCGCCTTGATCGTGAACATCACCGGCGTGAACGCGCTGCCCTTGTGCGAGCCGTCGCAGAACGGTTGCGCCTTCGACAGGCCGCAGGCGCACCAGGCGTAATCGCCGGCCGGCAGGTCGCGCATGTACGGCGTGCGGGCGGCGCAACGGGGCTCGCTCATCGCGCGAGGCTAGCAGGATTGGGTTGGCGGCCCTAGAATCGAATCATGCGCCTTGCACTGGCCTGCACCCTGATGCTCCTTGCCGGTACGGCCAGCGCGGCCGAAGCGTGGCGCTGGGTGGACAAGAATGGCGTCGTGCACTACGGCGACCAGCCACGCCAGGATGCCAAGTTCCTCGAGGTGAAGCCCCACAGCGGCAACGGTCCGGATGCCGCGATGCTTGCCATGGCGGCCGAATGCCAGCGGCAGAAGGCGGAGCTCGATGGTTATCGCAGGGCTTCGTCGCTGCAGCAGGCGGATGCGCTGGGCAACGTGCATACGTTCACCGAGCAGGAGCGGCTGAAGCTGCTGGAAGTGACCGAGAAGAAGGTCAAGGACACCTGCTCCGGGGTGCCGTCGCCGTCGCCCGAAGCCGCGAAATAGCTCCGTAGGCTGGGCTGAGCGCAGCGAAGCCCAGCCCAGCCCAGTTGGGCTTCGTTCGCTTCGCGAACTTCAGCCCAGCCTACAAGCCGAGCGCTTCCTTAACGTAATTCGGCAGCGCGAACGCGCCGCGATGCGTCGCTGCGTTGTAGTACTTCGTTTTCAGCCCCTTGATCGCCACCGGCGACAAGCGCTCGGCCAGCTTGCCCTTGGTCTTGCGGGCGAGCGAGGCTGACCACCAGCCGGAAGGATAAATCGGCTGCGGGAAGTGCAGCAGGTGGGTCTGCTTGAATCCCGCCTCGCGCATGGCCGCGTGCATTTCCTGGATCAGCGGCAGGTGGATCAGCGGCGACTCGGACTGCTGCACGAGCAGGCCGTCCTTGCGCAGGGCCTTGATGCAGTCGAGGTAGAACTTCTTGCCGAACAGGCCTTCGGCCGGGCCAACCGGGTCGGTCGAGTCGATGATGATGAGGTCCAGGCTCTCGGGCTTGGCCTCCTTCATCCAGGCCAGGCCGTCGCCGAAGAACAGCGTGGCGCGCTTGTCCTTATTGGCGCTGCAAAGCTCGGGGAAGTATTTTTCGGCCAGGCGCGTGACGCGCTCGTCGATCTCCACCTGCGTCGCCCGGTGCACGCCCTTGTGCTTGAGCACCTCGCGCAGCGTGCCGCAGTCGCCGCCGCCGACGATGCAGACGTCCTTCGGGTTCTTGTGCGAGTTCAGCGCCGGGTGGGACATCATCTCGTGGTAGAGGAAGTTGTCGCGCGTGCTGACCATCGTGCAGCCGTCGATCACCATCAGCTTGCCGAAGGTGGTGGTGTCGTAGATCTCGATCTTCTGGAACGGGGTCTGTTCCTCGTGCAGCTTTTTCCCGAGCTTCAGCGAGAACGCCGTGCCGGTCTTGTCTACGGGCTCCGTGAACCAGCTTGCGTCGAGCGACATCGTTTCGTCTCCAGATTCCCCAAAACGGGGAGAAAAATGAGTGACAATGCGCGCGGAGTATAGGGGAATGAAGTGACATGAATGACGTCCGCTGGACCGCCGCGCAGGCCCGCGATCTGTACAACGTGGAGCACTGGGGCGATGGCTATTTCGACGTCGCGCCCAACGGCCATCTCGTGGTGCGCCCGAAGCGCAACGGCACGGCGATCGACCTCTACGAGATCGCCCGCGAACTGCCGAAGCAGGGCCTGGCGCTGCCGGTGCTGCTGCGCTTCAACGCGATCCTGCACGACCGCGTAGATGCGCTGACGGGCGCCTTCAGCGAGGTCATCAAGGCGCAGGGCTATCGCGGCCAGTACACCGCGGTCTACCCGATCAAGGTCAACCAGCAGAAATCCGTGGTCGAGGAGATCGTGCGCCACGGCGGTGATCGCGTCGGTCTCGAGGCCGGCAGCAAGCCGGAACTGGCCGCGGTGCTCGGCCTCGCGCGCCCCGGCGCCACGATCGTTTGCAACGGCTACAAGGACCGCGCCTACATCCGCCGCGCGCTGATCGGCCAGAAGCTCGGCCATCGCGTCTACATCGTGGTCGAGAAGACCAGCGAGTTGCCGATGCTGCTGCGCGAGGCAAAGGACCTGGGCGTCGAACCGCTGATCGGCCTGCGCGTGCGCCTCGCCGCGAGCCAGAGCACCCAGCAGAACACCGGCGGCGACAAGGCCAAGTTCGGACTGGCCGCGGCGCAGGTGCTCGAGGCCTTCGAGCTGCTGAAGAGCGCCGGCAAGCTCTCATCCTTGCGCATGGTGCACTTCCACCTCGGCTCGCAGGTGGCGAACGTCGCCGACATCTCGCGCGGCATGCGCGAGGCGGCGCGGTATTACGTGGAGCTGCGCAAGCTCGGTGCGCCGCTCGAAGTCGTGGACGTCGGCGGCGGCCTGGGCGTGGACTACGACGGCACGCGCTCTCGCTCGTTCTGCTCGATCAACTATTCGCTACGCGAGTACGCGCTGAACATCGTGCGCACACTGCAGGACGTCTGCCGCGAATCCGGCACGCCGGAGCCCGACCTCATTTCGGAGTCCGGCCGCGCGCTGACCGCACACCACGCGGTGCTGGTCACGCAGGTGGTGGACCGCGAAGGCGCGCCCACCGAAGGGCCCGCGTCGCCTGAAGCATCAGATCCGCAGGTGCTGCGCGATCTCTACGCGACGGTTGCCGCGGTGGGCACGCGCCCGCCGCTGGAATGCCTGCACGATGCCGCGCACCTGCTGGGCGAGGCGCAGGCGGCCTACACCGACGGCAAGCTCAGCGTGGTGCAGCGCGCGCACGCCGAGCAGTGTTACTACGCCGTGTGCCGCGCCGCCGGCCCGCGGCTCGATCCTTCCGTGCGCGTGCACCGCGAGGCGCTCGACGAACTGCGCGAGAAGCTGGCGGAAAAATACTTCTGCAATTTCTCGGTGTTCCAGTCGGTGCCGGATGTCTGGGGCATCGACCAGGTCTTCCCGATCCTGCCGATCCACCGCCTCGACGAGAAACCCACGCTGCGCGCGACGTTGTGCGACCTGACCTGCGATTCCGACGGCCGCATCGACCAGTACGTGGATCGCGGCGGCGTCGAGACCACGCTGGCGCTGCACGCGCTCAAGCCCGGCGAGCCCTACCTGATCGGCATCTTCATGGTCGGCGCGTACCAGGAAATCCTCGGCGACATGCACAACCTGTTCGGCGATACCAACGCCGTCAACGTGGTGCTCGACGGCAAGGGCGGCTGGCGCCTCGAGGATCCGGAGCAGGGCGACCGCACCGACGAGCTGCTGCGCTACGTGCACCTCGAGCCGGAAGAACTCGCGGCGTCCTACAAGCGCAAGCTCGAGGCCGCAAAGCTGCCGGCCGTGCAAAGCGCCGCGCTGCTGGCGGAGCTGGAAGCCGGGCTGACGGGGTACACGTACCTGACTTGATTCCCTCTCCCCGCTGGCGGGGAGAGGGTCAGGGTGAGGGGCGAGGTATGCCGCCATTTGCAAATAGCGCTGCCCGAATCCGCAACTGGACGACATGGCCGGACGCTGTGCGTACCCGGCAACGCGTTTGCGTGTGCTGTTCCGCGATCTTGCAGAACGAATCCTCGAGGCAACGCCTCGGGTCCGGGCGAAGCTGGCCCGCGAGCGCGCCCCTGCCGAATTTGACTGAAGGCAGTTCCGGGCGGCCGACAGCAGGCGTACAATACACATCAAGAGGTGTATATGCGTACGAACATCGTACTCGACGACAAGCTGGTGAGGGCGGCCATGAAGCTGTCCGGCGCCCGGACCAAACGCGACGTGGTCAACATTGCGTTGCAGCGCCTGGTCGAGGGCCAGAAGGTGAAACACGCCCGCATCCTGGAGCTGGCGGGCGACGGCTGTCTCGATCCTGCGTACAACGTGCGCGCGGTCCGGCAGCGGATGGGTCGTGGTCCTCGTTGACACCACGGTTTGGGTGGACCTGTTGCGCGAACAGCGGACACCCCCCACACGGCAATTGCGTCGCCTGCTGGATCGCAACGAAGCCGCCATTGCGCCGGTGATCTACCAGGAGTTGCTGCAGGGTGCCGCTTCGCCAGAAAAGCTGGCAAAACTGCGCGACTACTTCGGCGAGTTACCCAGCCTTGTGCCGGCGAATTCGATGGCGACGCACCAGGCGGCGGCGGAGCTTTACGCGCGCTGCCGCTGGCGCGGAATTACGCCACGAAGCCCGCATGATTGCCTGATCGCTCAGTCGGCCATCGAACATGGCGTGCGGCTCCTGCACGACGACCGCGATTTCGAGGCGATTGCACAAGTGGAACCCAGGCTGAAGCTGTACTCGCCGAAAGGCTAGCTAGATTCGCGACCGCTGCCGCAGGCCACGCGCCAGGACGAGCGCGAGCAAGGTTGCGAGGTCCATCGGTCCGCCGCCTCCGCCACCGCTTGGCGGCGGCGCCGCAGCCGTTGTCACCGTCCAGGTGTCGCTGCCGGTCCCCACGGTGAGGGTGACGCTGGTGGTGGTCGAGTCGAGCGCCGAGGCGGTTTGCCGGAGCTGAATCGTGTCGCCGTTGGCGACCGTGCCCGCCGTCGCCGTGTACGTCCCGCTGTTCACGCGATATTCGCCGCCGCTCACGGAAACCGCGACCGAGCCGGTGATGCCGGTAATCGTGACGACGTTCGATTGCTGCACGCTGGCGGCTGCGGCTCCCGTCACGTCGGTGAAGTTGAACGCGGCCGGAGTGACGTCCTGTGCCACCGTCGTGCTCGTGAACGTGTCGGACACGCCGCCGATCGTCAGCGTGGTGCCCGTCGCAGTCGCAAACGAGGCCGAGGCCGTGTGGCGCACGCAGACCGTGTCGCCGTTGTTCACCGAGCCGGCGCTGCTGGTGAAACTCGCGGTGCAGCCAATGCTGTAGCTTCCGCCCGTCACGCCGATGGAGGTGCTCGTGTTGATGCCGCTGACCGTGACGGTATTCGACGTTTGCGTGCTGCCGGGCGCCACGTTGGCCTGGTCCACGAACGTGAACGCCACGGGCGTCGTATCCGCCGGAACCGTCGTGCTGCTGAAGGTGTCCGAGACCCCGCCGACGGTGAGGGTCGTGTTGATGGTGGTCGCGGGCGACGACGAGGCGGCGTGGCGCACGCAGACCGTGTCGCCGTTGTTCACCGATCCGGCAGACGCGACGAAGGTCGCGCCGCAGCCCACGCTGTAGACGCCGCCTGACACGCTGATCGGCGCCGCGCTGTTGATGCCCGAAACGGTGATGCTGTTCGAGGTCTGCATGCTGCCCAGCGCGACGCCAGTCTGATCGGTGAAGCTGAAAGCGTTCGGCGTGGTGTCGACCGGCACGGTGGTGCTGCTGAAGGCGTCGGATACACCGCCGACGGTCAGCGTCGTATTCACGGTGGTCGCGGGAGTTGCCGACGCCGTGTGCCGCACTTGCACCGTGTGGCCGGCCTGCACGGTGGCCGCCGCGGTGGTGTACGTGCCGCTGTCGATCCGGTACTCGCCGCCGCTGACCGAGACGGAGGCCGGCGAGTTGATGCCGCCGATCGTCACGACGTCCGATTCCTGCACGCTGCCGAGCGCGGCATTGGTCGCATCGGTGAAACTGAAGGCGTCGGGCGCTGTGTCCTGCGCCTCGGTCGTGCTGGTGAAGGTGTCGCTGACGCCGCCGACGGTCAGCGTCGTTCCGGTGGCCGTCGAGAACATCAGCGAGGCCGTGTGGCGCACCTTGAACGTGTCGCCACTGACTGCCGAACCCGCGGTCGACACGTAGGCGCCGCCGTTCCTGCTGTACTCGCCGCCGCTCGCCGAAACTGCAGCGGTCGTGTTGATGCCGGTGATCGTGACGGTGTTCGACTCCTGCACGCTGCCCACCGCGACATCGGTGACGTCAGTGAACGCGAAGGCGAACGGCGTGGTGTCCGACGACTCGGTCGTGCTGGTGAACGTGTCGGATACGCCGCCGATGGTCAGCACGGTATTCGTCGCCGTGTTGAACGACGCGCTGGCCGTGTGGCGGACCTGGACGGCGTCGCCGTTGACCACGGTGCCGGCGGATGCGGTGTAGCTGCCGGAATTGACGCGGTATTCGCCGCTGCTCACGGAAATCGTGGCGGCGGCGTCGATGCCTGCCACGACGATCGTGTTCGATTCGCGGACCGTCCCGACAGGCACCGCAGTCTGGTCGGTGAAAGCGAACGCGTCGGGCGTCGTGTCGGGGAAGTCATCGTTGAGGATCGTGCCGGTGCCCTCGGTGCCGGCGAGCGTCACGCGGCCGAGGGTGTTGAGCAGCAACGACACATTCGCGCCGCCCCCGTTGGCCACGGCGAGATCCATCTTGCCATCGCCGTTGACGTCGCCGGTCGCGAGCGCGACCGGCGACGAGCCGACGGTGAAGGTCCGGATCGGCGCGAAGGACGGCGAAGCCGCGCCCGCCGCCGTGATGTTGAACAGCACCGCCACGTTGCTGTCGTTGGAGTTGGCCGCGACGAGATCGGGTTTGCCGTCGCCGTTGAAGTCCGCGGCCACCGTGAAGATCGTCGAATTGCCGACGTTGTATACGACCGGAGCCGCGAAGCCGGGAGTCGGGGCGCCGGCCGCCGTCGTATTGAAAAACACGGAAAGCGTGTTGCCGAGGTTTGCGCCGACGATGTCCGGCTTGCCGTCGCCGTTCAAGTCGGCAAACGCGACCGACCTTGTAAAGGCGTCGGTGGAATAACTCGATGCGCTCGAGAAGGTTGCCGCCGTCGCGCCGGGAGCCGTCGTGTTCACCAGGACCTTGACTGCGCCAGGATTGGAATTGTTGGCCGCGGCGATGTCGGGGCGGCCGTCGCCGTTGACGTCGCCCAGGGCGATCCCCGTCAGGAAACTGCCGCCGCTGAAGTTATTGACGGCCGCGAAGCTGGCGGTCGTCGATCCGGGAGTGGTGGTGTTGATGAAGGTCGAGATCTGGCCGCTGGTGTAGGCCACGGCGATGTCACGGCGGCCGTCGCCGTTCAAGTCACCGAACGCGACGCTGTACGGCCCGCCAGGTGTGGTCAAGTAAGTCGCCGCCAGAAATGCCGGCGTCATTGAGCCGGGCGTCGTCGCATTCAACAGCACGGCGACGCGATCGCCGTTGAAATCCGTCGATGCGAGGTCGGGCAGGCCATCGCCGTTGAGGTCGCCGACCGCGATCGAATAATTGTCATTGCCCACCGCGAATGCGAAAGCCGGCCCGAAGCTCGGGGAACTGGCTCCCGGAGCCGTGGTGTTCAGCAGCACGGAGATATTGGCAAGGCCGTAGTCGCCGGCCGCCACGGCGAGATCCAGCTTGCCGTCGCCATTGAGATCGCCCAGCGCGACGAAGCGATCGCTGCCGAAGCTGCCGAAATTGCTGGCATCGCTGAAACTCGGGATGGGGGCATCCGGCGCATTGACGTTGCGGAGCACGGAGACGTTGCTGCCGGTCTGGTTCGTCACCGCAATATCGAGGCGGCCGTCGGCGTTGAGATCACCCGAGGCGATGGCATAGGGCTTGCTCCCGGCGACATACGCCGCCGGACTCGAGAGGCTCGCCGTCGAGCTGCCGGAAACCGTGCTGTTGTACAGCACGCCCACGTCGTTCGTGGAGCCATTGACCGCCACCGCGAGGTCCGTGCGCCCGTCGCCGTCGAAGTCTCCGGCCGTGATCGAGCGCGGATCGACGCCCAGGACGCCTGCGCCGAACGTCTGCGCGGAGCCGAAATTGGCCGAGGTCGAGCCGTTCGGCGTGTTGTTGAGCAGGGTCGTCACTGAGCCGGTACTCGTGCCGTTCGCGACCGCGATGTCAAGCTTGCCGTCGCTGTTGATGTCGGCGAGCGTGACCGCGAAGGCACTGGCTCCCGCCCCAAGGTGGGTCGTCGGCGCAAAGTTGGCGTTGGCGGCGGCTGGCGCGGTGACATTGATCAGCACCGAGACGGTGCCACTGTTGTTGTTGGAAGCGACGAGGTCCGGCTTGCCGTCGCCGTTGAGGTCGCCGGCCGCAATGCCGCTCGGATAGACGCCCGTCGCGAAAGTCTGGCGTGCCGAAAACACCGGCACTGCGGCGCCCGGCGCCGTCGTGTTCATGAGCACCGACAGCGTGGAGTTGGTGCCGCCGTCGGCGACGGAGAGGTCGGGCTTGCCGTCGCCGTTCAGATCCGTGAACGTCAGCTGGTAACCGGCCGCGTCGATGGGGAAAGTGACGGGCGTGGAAAACGAGGGAGCGGCGGCGCCGTTCGCGGTGGTGTTGAGCAGGATGGCCACGACACTGCTCGCCTGGCTCGCCACGGCCAGGTCGGGCTTGCCGTCCGCGTTGACGTCGCCAATGCCGACGGATACAGGGTTGCCGGTCAGGCTGAAATTCACGGCAGCATTGAATGCGTACGTCGTGCTGCCGGTGCCCGTCGAGTTGAGCAGCACCGACACGTTGGCGCTGCCGTAGTTCGCCACGGCCATGTCCGGCTTGCCGTCCCCGTTGAGGTCGCCGAGTGCCACCGAATAAGGCGTAGTTCCGGCTGCGAAGTTCTCAGGGGCGGCAAAACCCACGGAAGGTGTCGCGATCGCAGTCGAGTTCAGCAGCACCGAGACCGTGCCGCCGCCGTTGTTGATGACGGCCAGGTCGGGCTTGCCGTCGCCGTTGAGGTCGCCGGTCGCGACATCGGCGGCAGTGCCCACCGTGAATTCCAGGCTGTCGGCGAAGCTCGGCGAACTTGCGCCCGCGGCCGTCGTGTTGAGGAGCAGCGAAATTCCGCTGCTGCTTCCGCCATGCGCCACGATCAGGTCGGGCCGGCCATCGCCGTTGACGTCGCGCAGCGTGCCGGACCCTGGCCCGCCGGTGACGAATGACGCTGCCGCGGCAAAGCTCGGCGTGCCCGCGCCCGCGGCCGCTGTATTAAGCAGGACGGAAGCTGTACCGCCGCTGCCACTGGCGATCGACAGATCGGGCCTGCCGTCGCCATTGAGGTCGGCAAAGGTGATCGAGCGCGGATTGCTGCCGGCAGGGAAATTGGTCGCAGACCCGAAGCTCGCGGCAGCCGCATTGGGCGCCGTCGTATTGAGCAGTACCGAGAGCGTGCCGCTGTTGTAGTTCGCGACGGCAACATCGAGCTTGCCGTCGCCGTTGGCATCGGCCAGCGCGACGGCGAGGGGACTGGCTCCGGTCGCGAAATCCTGCCGCGTGGCGAATGCCGGCGTCGCCGCGCCAGTTGCGGTCGTGTTGAGCATCACCGAGACGCCGCCGCCGCCATAGTTCCCGAACACAAGGTCGGGTTTGCCGTCCCCGTTGAGGTCACCCAGTGCGACGCCAAAGGCGTTCGTGGCGCCACCGAAATCGACCTTGGCGGCAAAACTCGCCGTCGCTGCGCCCGTCGCCGTGGTGTTGAGCAGCACCGCCACGTTGCCCACCAGGCCGGCCACGGCAAGGTCAGGCTTGCCGTCACCGTTGATGTCGCCCTGCGCCACGGCGTCCGCATTCGCGACGCTTGCAAAATTGCTGGCCGAAGCGAACGTCGCCGTGCTGGCGCCAGGTGATGTGGTGTTGAGGAGCACGGAGACGCTGGCGCTGCTGTTGGTGGCGACTGCGAGATCGCGCTTTCCGTCGCCGTTGAAGTCCGCCATCGTGACGGCGAACGGGTTGGTGGCCGTCGCGAAGGTTTGAGGTGATGCGAAGGCCGGCGCCGGACCCACGTCGAGCGCAGCGGTCAGGTGCACGAAGAAATTTTCGTCTGGCTCGATCGTGGCATCGCCCAGAACGCTGATCGGCAGGCTGAAGCTCGTTGCGCCGGCTGCCAGCACGGCAGTCCCGGCGCTAATCGAGACGTAGTCGGTATCCGCAGTCGCAGGGTTGGTCGAGTGATCGTCCGTGCGGTACTGGATCGCGATCGCGCCGGTCGTGTCGCCCGTGCGCGTTACGGGAATGCTGAGGGTGCGCGTTCCGCTGTTGCCCTCGGCCACCGAGGCGTTGCCGGCGCTTATCGTGGGAGTCGCTGCCAGCGCGGCTGCACCCAATCCGGCGCCAAAAAAGAGAGCGGCAACGAAGCTGACCGATACGACGGCGCGCGAATGAGACATGGGGACCCCCGTCGGCGGCGTGTGCCGCCTCTCAGCAGGGTACTCCGCTACCGCGGAGCGCGATGCCCCCCACCCCGG
>JAYUGN010000162.1:0-1738 GCA_043767605.1 Gammaproteobacteria bacterium | reverse complement strand
CGCGGGTGCCGGCGGTACGGTCGATCGACGGCAGGTCGTCGAAGGTCCAGTTGTTGCGCGTGGCCAGCGTGTCAAGCAGGTTGGTGACGCGCTGCCCCGGCCCGCCGGGCCGTGAATTGACCGGCCAGCCCTCGCCGTCGAGCCAGCCCAGCGCCGGCTTGGTGTTCCAGTTGGCGAGATAGCCCTGCTGCGGATTGATCGCCTTGGGCATGCGCTCGAACGGCAGGTAGCCACGGAAATCGAACTCGCCGGTGCCGGGCGTCGGCAGGCGCTGGTCGGCGCCGGGCGCGCGATCCGGGAAGCGGCCCGGATGGATGAAGCCGATGTCGCCCTCCTTGGTCGCAAACGTGACGTTCTCGTTCCATGACAGGCGCGAAGCGGCCGCCACGAATTCCTGCAGGTTCTTCGCGCGGTTCCACTCGCGCACGCCCTCGACGTTGTCGATCTCGTGCATCCACATCGCGTAGCTCAGCGCGCGCGCCAGCCCCAGCGTGTTGTCGCGCGCCACGATCGGCCCGTGCACCGTGCGGCAGACCTGCGCCGTGCTGCTCAGCGTGGCCTCGCCCTGCGGCAGGCCGTTGGACGCCGAGCGATACGGAATCGTCTCGGTGCGGCAGTCCATGTCGCGCCAGGCGCCGGCGTGGAAATACTGGTTGGCGGTGCAGGCGCTTGCCGCGACCTGCGCGTTCGAGCAGGTCGTCTCGATGAAGCTGTCGATGGTCTTGCTGTAGCCGGTGGTGAGCGCCCAGCCCAGGTACGGCGAGTAGCCGATGCCGATCACCGGCAAGCCCGGCACCGAGACGCCGCGCGCCTCGTAGCCAGCGCCGTGGATCTCGGCTTCCCACAGGTACGAGGGATAGGTGTAACCCAGTTGCGGTGCACTGATCAGCAGCGCGCCGCGATCGCGCGTGCGCGAGCGGCCGACGGCGGCGGCCCAGGAGCCGCCATGCAGGCTGTTCATCTGGTCGAAGGCGGTGGCGATCTGCGTGCGGATCGCACGGGCTGTCGGGGATGGGGCGGACTGCGCCGCCTGCGCGGTGGTGCCGTCCTCGGTGGCGTACTTGCTGCAGGGCGCCGGCGAGGCGGTGCCGCCGGTGCCAGGCCCGAGCCAGACCGTGTCGGGCAGCGTCGTGGCCCAGTCGGCGCGCGCGTTGAACGCGGCCTCGCGGCCTTCCGGCGGCACGCCCTGGTTGCTGAACTCGTGATCGCGCGGGACGGTTGTCACCGCCTTGCGGTCCTCGTCCCAGACCAGGTCGAGGAACATGCCGCGGCCGTCGGCCTTGCCGTAGGCGCTCTCGAGCGCGCGCAGCATGCGCAGGTTGAAGAACTCGTCGCCGCCCTCGGAGGCGACGCGGCGCGTGATCAGCACGCCGGACGCCAGCAGGTCGGTCACCGTGATGGGCTCGGGCGTGGCGCTGAGGAGCCCGTACTCGGCCGGCATCTGGTTCGATTGCGCGCCGCTGAGCTGAGCGATCCATGCATTTGCGCCGTCCGCGTAGCCCTGGAACGAGGCCTTCGAGTCCGGTTCCATCGCATCGAAGAACTGCTGGTATTCGGCGTCGGTGTAAGTGAGCGTGCGCGTCTGGATGTCCTGCGGCACGTAATCGCAGCCGAGCAAAGCGCCGGCGGTGCCACGGCCGTAGCGGCGCACGGCATCCATGATGAACAGTCGCTGCTGCGCGGCGACGTAACCGACGCCGAACCAGATGTCGTGCACGTTGTCGGCGTAGACCGAAGG
>JAYUGN010000161.1:0-1745 GCA_043767605.1 Gammaproteobacteria bacterium | reverse complement strand
CTCGCCGCGCTCAACCCGCTGCGGGCCGTGCGCACCATCGTCGCCGTCGGCCCTGCTTACCTCGGCATTTGCGTCGTGATGGTCGGCGCTGTCGCCATTGGAAAGTACGCCGCCGGCACGGCGGCCACGTTTCTGGCCTTGCTGACCGGCATCTACCTCGCCATGGTCGTGTTCCACATGCTCGGCTACGTGGCGTTCCACCGGCACGCGCAGCTCGGCTTGCTGCTCAAGGTCGCGCCGCCGACCGATGAAAGCCGTGCGATGGATGCGCAGGACGAACGGCTCAAGGTGCTGCTCGCGAAGATCGACGCGTCATCCGGCTCCGAGGCCGCGAGCGTCGCCCTCTACGCCGAACCGGGCGGCCCCGCGTACCTGCGGATCTTTCACGAAGAACTGTTCGAGCAGTTGCAGGTGAAGGGGCAAGTGCAGCGCAGGCGCGAGCCGCTGATCCATGCGCAAGGCAGCCGGCTCATTACGCAGCTGCTTCGCGAGAAACGCGCTGCCCGCGCGCTCGATATCGCCGAGACCTGTTACGACTTTCACAAGGACTTCCAGCCCGAACAGCCGGCGCAGGCCGTCGAGCTTGCGCAAATGGCGCTGTTGTCGAAGCGGCTCGGCCTGTTCAAGCGCCTGACCCACGACGCCGCGACGCGCTACGACCAGGATGCGGCGGCGGTCTCGCTGCAATTCCTCGTGGCGAAAGATGCCTACGAGAACGGCGGCGACGAGGCGCGCGCCCGGGAAATCCTGGCTCCGCTGCTGGCCGATGAGGGGCATCCGCTGGCCCGCCAGATCGCGGCCTACGCCCGGGCGCTCGGCGCTGCAACTGGCCCGCCGCAGCGCAAGGGGCAATAATCGACCATGACGACGATCACCGAAAGCGACCTGCCGCTGCAGCGCCTGTATCACTGGGAAAAGGCGCGTGGCAGCGAGACCTACCTGACGCAGCCGCTCGGCGGTGGCCAGGTGCGCGATTACACCTGGGCGCAGGCGATGGCCGAGGCGCGCCGCATGGCGGCGCACCTGCGCAGCCTGAACTTCCCCGCGGGCTCGAACATCGCGCTGGTCTCCAAGAATTGCGCGCACTGGCTGATGGCTGATTACGCGATCTGGATGGCCGGGCATGTGAGCGTGCCGCTGTATCCGACGCTGGCTGCCGAAACCGTGCGCCAGATCCTCGAGCATTCCGAAAGCAAGCTGTTGTTCATCGGCAAGCTCGACGACTGGAACATCATGAAAGCGGGCGTGGCGAAAAGCCTGCCGTGCATTGCGCTACCGCTGGCGCCGGAGTCAGTGCGCGCCGAGCACGCGCGCTGGGATGACATCGTCGGCAAGACGGAACCCATGGCGGATTCGCCGGTACGGCCGGGCAACGAACTCGCCACGATCATCTACACCTCCGGCACGACCGGGATCCCGAAGGGCGTGATGCATTCCTTCGAGACGATGGCGGCGGCGGCCAAGGATGGTCATTCGCGCTTCGCCAGCACCGCGCACGAACGCGTGCTGAGCTACCTGCCGCTGTCGCACGTGGCCGAGCGCATCGGCATCGAGATGCTGTCGGTGCGCGTGGGCTACCGGATCTTCTTCGCCGAATCGCTCGACACCTTCGCCGCCGACCTGCGCCGCGCGCGGCCGACGCGCTTCGTCTCGGTGCCGCGCCTGTGGGTGAAGTTCCAGCAGGGTGTGCTCAGCAAGATGCCGGCGGAGAAGCTGAACCTGATGCTGAAGATCCCGATCCTTTC
>JAYUGN010000160.1:0-1749 GCA_043767605.1 Gammaproteobacteria bacterium | reverse complement strand
GCGACGAGGCCGAGTCGCCGCGCGGCCGCATTGCGCTGATGCACGGCCTGGCCGGCGGCATGCTCGCGCCGAGCCCGAAGCTCGAAGCCCACCTCGACGGCTGCCTCACGTGTCGCGCCTGCGAAGTGGTCTGCCCGGCGGACGTGCCGTATGGCGAGCTGATCGACGCGGCGCGAAACCTGATGGCGCAGCAGCGGCCGGCGCGCACGCGCACCGCGAAACTCATGGCCGCGGTGCTGGACCACCGTCCGCTGCGCTACCTCGCTGCCGCCGCGCTGATGAGCTACCAGCGCTCGGGCCTGCAGTGGCTGGTGCGGGCGAGCCGCGTGCTCGTGCCACTGGGGTTGTCGCGGCTGGAATCGCTGCTGCCGAAGATCCACTGGCCCAGACTCCCCTCACCCGACCCCTCACCCCGCCCTCTCCCCGTAAGCGGGGAGAGGGAGAAGATCGCGCTGTTCGCCAACTGCACCAGCCCGCTGACCGAGCCGGCCGCGCTGGAGGCCGCAATGAGCGTGCTGCGCGCGCTGGGCTGCGAGGTCGCCGTGCCGGCCACGCAAGGCTGCTGCGGCGCGCTGGCGCAGCACGCGGGCCTGCACGCGGACGCCAGCGCCTGCGCCACGAAGAACATCGCGGCCTTCGGCGAAGCGAAAACCGTGGTCGGCATCGCCAGCGGCTGCACCGCGCAACTCCTCGAGTACGGCGCGCTCGCCGGCGAGCCGGGCAAGGCCTTTGGCGGCAAGGTGCGGGACATCCACGGCTACGTCGCCGGGCATCCCGCGCTCGCTACGCTTTCATTCAAGCCGCTCAAGGCGCGCGTCGCGCTGCACACGCCCTGCACGATGAAAAACGTGGTGAAAGGCGATGCAGCGGTGGTGAAATTGCTCGAGAAGATTCCCGGCCTCGAGATCGTGCGCCTCGACAGCGCCTGCTGCGGCGCCGCCGGCAGCTACTTCATCACGCAGCCGCTCATGGCCGATGCGCTGGCGAAGACGAAAGTGGATGCGGTGGCGCAGGTCCAGCCGCTGTACCTGCTCTCGAGCAATGTCGGCTGCGCGATGCACCTGGCCGCGGCCTTGCGCCGCGACGGCCTCACGGTGCCGGTGCGCCACCCGCTGGAGCTGCTGGCGGAATCGCTGGCGCCCCCGCAGGCCGGGTCAGCATCGCGTCGAGCCGCAGCAGCAGCAGCTCGGCCAGTTCGTCCTGCATGAAAGCCTGCAGTCGCTGTTCCTCGGCTTCTTTCGCAAGCACCTGCTGCGCGTTGAAGCTGTAGTCGCGCGACACCTGCATCACGTCCGGCGGCAGCACCGCCCGGCCGTTCGCAACCAGCGTGTAGCGCAGCTTCGAGGTCAGCTTGTATTCCACGGCCTTGCCGAACGGATCCACCGACAGGACTTCGCGAACTTCGCTGAGGTCGGTGATGCGCAGCGTGGTGCGCGCGGCGTCGGCGCTGCCGGCGATCAGCGCGCCGCGACGCAGCAGGCGCGCCCGCAGCGCGCCTTCCACCGGCGGCTTGGACACGGTGTAGGGCGTGACCACGTCGATGTAGACGGACAGGAGCTCCGGCGGCAGCGCGCGGCTGCCCGCCACGTGGAAGCCGCAGCCGGCGAGCAACAGCGCCAAGGTCACGAAAATCGCAAGGGGAAAAGATTTTTCGGGAACCATTTTTTTCTAGACCACGAAATTGACGAGCTTGCCGGGCACCACGATCCGCTTGCGGATCGGCGCGCCGGCGATGAACTTCTGCACGTT
>JAYUGN010000159.1:0-1752 GCA_043767605.1 Gammaproteobacteria bacterium | reverse complement strand
TGCGAAGGGGAGCCGAGACATGGCGAGGCGAATCCGAGCAGCGGTCCGGCGAGCCATGAAGCGAGGGCGATATCCGGCATCAGCCACGCGCAATGCAGTTTGCCGACGCAGGGCAGCCTGGTCCGGAGCGCAGCGAGGGCGTGCCGACGCTGGGCTTCCCCCCGCTTTCGCGAGGGTCAGCCCAGCCTACGGCGCCCGCAGCAGCACATACACCGCGCCGGTGCCGCCGTGCTCCGGCCGCGCCGAGCAGAACGCCAGCACGTCCTTGCGCTGCCGCAGCCAGCCGTCGAGCCGCTGCTTCAGTACAGGTCCATCGCCCCTGGAGCGCAGGCCCTTGCCGGGAATGATCCGCACGCCGCGCCAGCCGCGGTCGCCCGCCTCGGCCAGGAAGCGCACGATCTCGAGCTTGGCTTCCTCGCTGCGCAGGCCGTGCAGGTCCAGTTCTGCGGCCATGCGGTAGGTCCCGCGGCGCAGCTTCTTGAACACGGTGTCCTGCAGGCCCGGGGCGCGGAAGCTGAGCTCCTCGCCGACGTCCGGCAACGGGCCGTCCGCCATCTCGGCCAGCGCGGCTCGCTCGTCGGCCTCGTGCAGCAGCGGCCGGGGCACCGGCCTGGGCCGCTCCGGCGCGGCGCGATTGGCGCCCTTGAGCCGGCGCACGCCCGCCATCGCGTCGCGGAACAGCTTTGCGTCTTCGTCGTCATCGCGGGTCATGGCGCCGGGAACGGTAAACTACGCACCGAAAATCCGCCATGCGAATCCTCCTCTCCAACGACGACGGCTGCCAGGCTTCCGGCCTGCGCGCGCTGGCCGACGGGCTGCGCCCGCACCACGAACTCACCGTCGTCGCGCCGGACCGCAACCGTTCCGGCGCCAGCAACTCGCTCACGCTGCTGCACCCGGTACGCACGATGCGCCATACGGACGGCACGATCTGCGTGGACGGCACGCCGACCGATTGCGTGCACCTCGCGCTGACCGGGCTGATGGAGCAGGAGCCGGACATGGTCGTCTCCGGCATCAACTGCGGCGCCAACCTCGGCGACGACGTGCTGTATTCCGGCACCGTGGCGGCGGCGATGGAAGGCCGCCACCTCGGCCACCCGGCCATCGCGATCTCGAGCCAGGGCGTGTCGCCACAGCATTACGACACCGCCGCACGCGTGGCGCTGATCCTCATCGAGCGGCTCAAGGTGGACAAGCTGCCGGGTGAGGCGATCCTCAACGTCAACGTGCCCGACCTGCCGTTCGAGGCGCTGAAAGGTTTCCAGGTCACGCGCCTGGGCAACCGCCACCGCGCCGAGAAGGCGGTGAAGGCGCAGGATCCGCGCGGCCGCACGATCTGGTGGATCGGCAACGCCGGCAGCGAGGCGGACTGCGGCCCCGGCACCGATTTCCATGCGGTGGCCAGCGGCGCGGTGTCCATCACGCCGATCGCCACCGACCTCACGCACCATCGCGCGCTGGAAAAAGTGGGGCAGTGGGCCCAGGGAATTCCGCGCGCTTGAACGCCCACCCTCATTCGCGCGGCCTCGGCCTGGCCTCGGGCGTGAGCCGCAAGCGCCTGGTGGATGAAGTCCGCCGCATGGGCGTCAAGGACGAGCGCGTACTGGCCGTGCTCCAGAAGCTGCCGCGCCATGAATTCATCGAGGATGCGCTGAAGGGCCGCGCCTACGACAACGACGCGCTGCCGATCGGCCTGGCGCAGACCATCTCGCAGCCCTACATCGTCGCGCTGATGACCGAGGCGATCTT
>JAYUGN010000158.1:0-1753 GCA_043767605.1 Gammaproteobacteria bacterium | reverse complement strand
CCTGAAAGAGCACGAGCGCACGCGCGCGTAAAGATTTGTAGGCTGGGCTGAGCGAAGCGAAGCCCAGCAAGATGGGCTACGCCGGCACCAGCAGGTTGGCGTCGCGGTAGATCACCCAGCGGCCCGAGGATTCGCGGTGCAGCAATGACAGCACGGGACCCACGCGTCGCACGGGCGCGCCGCCGGGTGGCGTCACGGTGACGTCGAGCTCGTTCCAGCAATACGCCCAGTCGCCGAACACCTTCACTTCCTTGATCGCGCCCCTGGCCTCGACCTTCATGCCGGCCATGCCTTTCTGCGTCTCCGCGTACGCCGCGCGCCCTCGGATCTGGCCGCCCGGCGTCAGGAACACCACGTCGTCGGCCATCAGCGATTTCACGCGCGACAAGTCACCGCCGGACTCCAGCCAGGTGGCGACCAGCTTGCGGATCGCGTTCTCGTCTTCGGTCATTTGCGCGCTGCTTTCTTCTGCGCCAGCGCCTTCTCGATGCGCGTGTCCGGCACCATCCACATCATCGCCACCGTGGCGTAGAGCGCGCCCGCAATCGCCGGCGACACGAACGCCGAGGGAATCGCGATCACGTACAGCAGCGGCGAGATCTTGCCTTTGAAGTCGCGGCCCACGGCCCGCTCCAGCGTCTTGCTCTGGCCGTGCTGCGCCATGATCGCGCGCTGCAGGATCCAGTAGGCGATTGCGGCGGCGAGCAGCGGCACGCCGTACAGCGCGGTCGGCGCTGGCGCGAAATGGTTCTCGCCCATCCAGCCCGTGGCGAACGGCACCAGCGACAACCAGAACAGCAGGTGCAGGTTGGCCCACAGTACGGCGCCGGTGACGACTGTCGTTGCCTGCAGCAGGTGGTGATGATTGTTCCAGTAGATGCCGATGTAGACGAAGCTGAGCAGATAGCTCAAGAACACCGGCCACAGCGGCGCAAGCTCGGCGATGTCGGCGCCGTGCGGGACTTTCAGCTCCAGCACCATGATCGTGATGATGATGGCGAGCACGCCGTCGCTGAACGCCTCGAGCCGCGTGGAGGTCATCTTCAATCCTTCTCGACATGGAAGCGGTGCAGGACGCGATGCACCACTGGCGCGAGCATCATGGCGGCGACGACCAGCACCACGAAGCCGCAGTACAGCGCGTACAAGCCCGCGAACAGCTTGCCCGCGTCGGTGACCGGCGCGTTCACCGGACCCATGCCGCCGAGCAGCATCGAGGCGTTGAGGAATGCGTCGAGCCAGGCCAGGCCCTCGAGCGTGTGGTAACCCGTCATGCCGATGGCCAGCGACACGGCGACCAGCAGGGCACCCACGGCTGCGTTCGCGGCCAGCCGCCACGCGAACTGCGCGGGGGGCAGCAATGGTTGCGAGCGGTGTTCGTAAAGCATCAGGGCGCCACGCAGGTCCAGTCGAGGTCGCCAAGCCCGGCGCCGCAAGCCACCGCGTCCTGGTGCGGCCAGCTCGGGAAATACGCGAACTCGATCCTGCCGCGATCGCGGTCGTAGCGAATGCCCGGATCGAACGGAATCCCGGTGAGGTAGTGCGGCACCAGTTCGTGCAGCGAGGACGGATATTCGCCGCGATCTTTCCGGTACTTCACCAGCGCCGCCAGCACCGGCCGCGCGTTGTCGCGCGCCTCGATGCCGTTGGGATCCTCGCCCGGCTTCCATGTCGCGCAGGCGGCGAGCAGCGCGGCGGCGGCCAGCAGCGCGAGTAGCGGGCGCGAGATGCGGTCCGCGATCATTGGCCGGGG
>JAYUGN010000157.1:0-5401 GCA_043767605.1 Gammaproteobacteria bacterium | reverse complement strand
TCGCTCCGCTCGCCACCCTCTCCCGCAAAGCGGGAGAGGGGAGGGGTGAGGGTGGCGAGCGCAGCGAGCCGGGTGAGGGGAACGACCGTCGTCCCATGCACCTGCCGCAGCCAGCGCGGCTCGGCTGGAAGCTGCAGCAATTTCGCCAGGCCCGCCCGGTCGGCGCCCTCGCCGCCCGCGCTGGGCTCGGCGCGCGTGGTCATGAGCGCGCGGACGTTTTTCGGCGCCGGCCAGTCAGGCCTGAGAAGGGTCATCGCGATGCTTGCGCAGGGCGCCGACGAGCTCCTGGAAATCCGCCGGCGGCTCGCGCGTGAAGGTCATGCGCGCACCGGTGACCGGGTGCGCAAACCCCAGCTCGCGCGCGTGCAGCGCCTGCCGCGGGAAGGTGGCGAGCATGCGCCGCAGGTCCTCCGGCATGCCGGTGCCGCGCAGCACGCGGCCGCCGTAGACCGGGTCACCGAACACGGGATGGCGGATGTAGGCCAGGTGCACGCGGATCTGGTGGGTGCGCCCGGTCTCGAGCCGCACGCGCAGCTGCGTGTGCTGCGGGTAGCGCTCGAGCACGCGGTAATGCGTGACCGCGGGCCGCCCGCGGGCCTGCACGCTCATCTTCACGCGGTCGCGCGGATGGCGGCCGATCGCCGCGCGCACCGTGCCACCCGAGGGCACGGCCCCGACCACCAGCGCGTCGTACTCGCGCTGCACGTGGTGGCCCGCCATCGCCTCGACCAGGCGCAGGTGCGCACGCTCGGACAGCGCCACCACCATCAGGCCGGAGGTGTCCATGTCGAGCCGGTGCACGATGCCGTTGCGCGTGAGCTGGGCGGTCTGCGGCCAGCGGTGCGCCAGCGCGTTCTGCAGGGTGCCGTCGGGCCGGCCCGCGCCCGGATGCACCAGCAGGCCCGCCGGCTTGTTGACCACGATCAGGTCGGCATCCTCGTGGACGATGTCCAGCTTGATCTTCTGCGGCGCGATCACACTGGCCCGCTCCACCGGCGCCTTCAGGCGCAGCTCGTCGCCGCCCCGCACCGTGTGGCGGGGCGTCGCGGTGATGCGGCTGTTGACCCGGACGTTGCCCTGGTGGATCCAGAACTGCAGGCGCGCCCGCGAATGCCGGTCGAACAGCCTGGCCGCAGCCACGTCCAGCCGCAGGCCGTGCATTTCAGGTGGGACCGTGGCCGCTTCGAGCCGGTGCTCCTGAGGATGGGCCTCGGCTATAATTCCGGCCTCACGTTTCTTCCCGCTTTTTCTTCTCATGAACCCTCTATCGATCCGCGTGGCGCTCGCCGCGCTCGCCTTGGCGCTCGCTGCGTGCAGCTCCGACCCTAACGCCTTGCCGGCCACCAATCCGTTCAAGGGCGGCAAGAGCGAGCGCGAATTGCGCCTCGAAGCAGATGGATTGTACAAACTCGCGCGCCGCGCCCTCGATTCGGCCGATTTCCAGGGCGCGATCCAGCGCTACGACCAGATCCTGCTGCGCTACCCGTTCACCGACTTCGCCACCCAGTCCGAGCTTGAGACCGTCTACGCCAAGTACCGCGCGTTCGACTCCGACGGCGCCCTTTCCGCGGCCGATCGCTTCCTCAAGGAGCACCCGCGGCATCCGCAGGTGGACTACGTGTACTACGTGAAGGGCCTGGTGAACTACCAGCGCAACGAGTCCGTCTTCGAATGGCTGATGGACTCCTCGCGCCAGGACGTCGGCTCGGCGCAGCGCGCGTTCGACGACTTCGCGCTGCTGACCCAGAAATACCCGAAGAGCCGTTACGTGGCCGACGCGCGCGAGCGCATGGTCTACCTGCGCAACCGCATCGCCGCGCACGAACTGTCGGTCGTTAAGTACTACGAGCGCCGCGGCGCGCACCTCGCCGCCGCCAAGCGCGCCGAGAAAATCCTCGCCGACTACCCGGGCGCGCCGACCACGATCGAGACACTGACCCTGCTCGAGAACGCCTACCGCGAGGCTGGCCTGCTCGACCAGGCCAACGACATCCGGAAAGTGCGCGATGCCAACCCGGAAGCCGCGAAGCCGAAGGCCGAGGCGCCGGCGGATTCAAGCCATTGGTGGTGGCCGTTCGTGTAACAGAACCCTCACCCGACTCGCTGCGCGAGTCACCCTCTCCCGCAAGCGGGAGAGGGGAAGAGCTAGACGTCGCCGTAGACCGCCGTCAGCGGGTAGCGGCGGTCACGCCCGAAGGCGCGATCGGTGACCTTCGGCCCCGGCGGCGCCTGGCGACGCTTGAACTCGCTCTTGCGCACCAGCGAGGCGACGCGCCGCACGGTGTCCTCGGCATGGCCCATGCCCACGATCTCGGGAATCGAGCGCTGCTCTTCCACGTAGGCGGTCAGCACTGCGTCGAGCGTCGCGTACGGCGGCAGCGAATCCTGGTCGGTCTGGTCCGGCCGCAGCTCCGCGGTCGGGGCGCGCGTGAGCACGCGCGGCGGGATCACCTCGCCCAGCGTGTTGCGGTACGCGGCGAGCCGGTACACCAGCGTCTTGTAGACATCCTTGATCGGCGCAAAGCCGCCGGCCATGTCGCCATACAAGGTGCCATAGCCCACCGCGAGCTCGCTCTTGTTGGTCGTGCTCAGCACCAGGTAGCCATGCTTGTTCGACAAGCCCATCAGCAGCACGCCGCGGCAGCGCGACTGCAGGTTTTCCTCGGCGATGTCGGCGGCCTTGCCGCCGAACAGCGGGCCGAGCGACTCGAGGAAGGCCTTGAACGGCGGCTCGATCGAGATCGTGTCGAAGCGGATGCCGAGGCGCTTCGCCTCGTCGGCGGCATCGGAGTTGCTCATGTCCAGCGTGTAACGCGAAGGCATGGCCACGCCCCAGACGCGCCCGGGCCCCAGCGCATCGGCGGCCAGCGCCGCAACCAGCGCGGAATCCACGCCGCCGGACATGCCCAGCAGCGCGCCCTTGAAGCCGTTGCGGTTCACGTAGTCGCGGATCGCCTGCACCAGTCCCCGGTAAACGATGGCCTCGACGACCTGTTCCTCGCGCTGGATCCCGCGCAGGCAGCCGTTCTCGAACTCCACGGCGTAGAGGTTTTCCTCGAACTGCGGCGCGCGAAAGCCCAGGCTGCCGTCGCCGTTGATGCCGGTGGAATCGCCGTCGAACAGCAAGTCGTCCTGCCCGCCCACGCAGTTCACGTACAGGATCGGCAGGCCGGTCTCCTGCGCGCGCTGGCGCAGCACGCCCGTGCGCTCATCACCCTTGTCGAGCGTGTATGGCGAGGCGTTGATGTTGACCAGCAGCTCGGCGCCGGCGAGCTTGGCGACCGCGGCCGGGTTCGGTCCCCAGACGTCCTCGCAGATGCACAGGCCCACCGGCACGCGGCCCACCTCGAACACGCAAGAGCCCTTGCCCGGCAGAAAGTGGCGCTTCTCGTCGAACACGCCGTAGTTGGGCAACAGCTGCTTGCGGTAGCGCGCGACCACGCGGCGATCGCGGAACACGGTCGCGGCGTTGTAGGTGCCCTCTTCCGTGTATTCGGGATGGCCCACGATCACGTGGATGCCCATCACTTCGCGGCCGATGCGGTTCAGGCCCTCGGCGATCACGGCCGGCAGGCCGGAGCGCTGCAACAGGTCGTCCGGCGGATAGCCGAGCACGCACAGCTCGGGGAACACCACGAGATCGGCGTGCAGCGTGTCGCGCGCCTCGTTCGCCGCCGCGATGATCCTGGCGACGTTGCCGGCGATGTCGCCGACCCAGAAATTCAGCTGGGCTGCCGCGATCCGCAGCATCAGAGACGATCCTCGGCAACCACGAGCGGATTCACCGGCTTCAGGTCGGGATAGCGGCTGAAGTCGCGGTCCGCGGTCCAGAATTCCTTCACGCCGTGCTCGATGCAGATCGCAGCGATACGGGCGTCGTAGACGGCCGGCCCTTTGATTTTCCCGGCGGCCACCAGGGAACGCAGCGTCTGCCAATGCGCCTCCGACTCTCCCAGCAAAGTGACCGCAGGCGAGCCCAACCAGAGTTCGACCTGGGTTACGGCTTCGTCCGGCGTGCTGGCGGTACGGTAAATGCGGGGATGTGTGGCGACGCAATAGAACTCATGCAGGCATGGCCATGGAATGCCCCACGGCTGGGAGGCTTCAGCCAGCCGCAACATGGCCGCGCGGGCGCGGTCGTGGAAGGGGCTGTCGCGACGATGCGCGTATATCAGGATGTTGGCGTCGACCGCAATCATCCGCCGTGGCCTTCATAGATGGCCGCGCGGATCTGTTCCCAGGTTGCGTTCTGGAACTCCGGCTGCAAGCCCTCGCCGCCGACGCTGCCATCGCGCAGCTTGAACTTGCCGCGCCGGGGCTTCTCGTCGAGCACTTTCCGCAGGCCCAGTTCCAGCACGGCCTTGAAGGTGATGCCCTGCTCGCGGGCGTAACGGCGCGCGTGTTGCAGGAGCGCCGGCGAAAGCTCGATCGTGGTTTTCATATGGGCTGCCTTACCTGAGAATATGGGCACCCATATCATAACGGGATTCCCGCCTGCGCGGGGATGACGTCACTTCAGCGCCGCCTTGATCGCCGCACCGAGGTCCGCCGGCGACTTCACCGTCTTGACTCCGGCGGCATCCAGCGCCGCAAATTTGTCCTGCGCGGTGCCCTTGCCGCCGCTGATCACGGCGCCGGCGTGGCCCATGCGCTTGCCCGGAGGCGCGGTGACGCCGGCGATGTAGGCGACCACCGGTTTCTTCACGTTCTGCTTGATGTAGGCCGCGGCGTCTTCTTCCTTCGAGCCGCCGATCTCGCCGACCATGATGATGCCCTCGGTCTGCGGATCTTTTTCGAAGCGCGCGATCACGTCGATGAAGCCCAGGCCGTGCACCGGGTCGCCGCCGATGCCGACGCAGGTGCTCTGGCCGAGGCCGGCCTGCGTGGTCTGGTAGACGGCTTCGTAGGTCAGCGTGCCGGAGCGACTGACGATGCCGATCTTGCCCGGCTTGTGAATGTGGCCCGGCATGATGCCGATCTTGCACTCGCCCGGCGTGATCACGCCGGGGCAGTTCGGCCCTATCAGCACGGAATCCGGGTAGTCCTTCAGCGCAGCCTTCACCTTGACCATGTCGTTCACGGGAATGCCTTCCGTGATGCAGATGATCACCTGGATGCCGGCGTCGGCCGCCTCGAGGATCGCGTCGGCCGCGAACGGCGCCGGCACGTAGATCATCGTCGCCTCGGCGCCGGTTTCCTTCACGGCGTCGTGGCAGGTGTTGAACACCGGCAGGCTCAGGTGCTTCTCGCCACCGCGGCCCGGCGTGACGCCGCCGACCATCCGGGTGCCATAGGCAATGGACTGCTCGGAATGGAACGTGCCCTGCTTGCCGGTGAAGCCCTGGCAGATGACCCTGGTGCTCTTGTTGATGAGGATCGACACGGTCAGCCCCCCTTCGCC
>JAYUGN010000156.1:0-5418 GCA_043767605.1 Gammaproteobacteria bacterium | reverse complement strand
ACTCGCTGCTGCGCTTCCTGGTGGACCCGCTCGAGGTCACCTACGAACCGGGCCCGCGCAAGCTGGTGGAGTACCGCGGCGTCTCCAACATTCACGATGAAGTGTCAGGCAAGCCCTACAATGTGCGGGTGATCTACCCGTCGGCCAGGCCGGCCGACGCACCCGCACTGCCATGAAAAAAGCACTCCTTCCCTTACTGTTCTGGACCCTCGCCGCCGCCGCCGTTGAAGAAGCCCCGCCGGGCCAGGCGCTCGATGGGGCGCTGGCCGCCGCCAAGGCCCGCCATGCAGCGGTATTCATCGATTTTTCCGCGGTCTGGTGCCACTCCTGTTACTACATGGACCGCGAAGTCCTGACGGGACCGGAGTGGAAATCGGTCGAGAAGCGCGCCGTGACGCTCGAACTCGACGCCGATTCGCCGGACGGCACGGCCGCAGCGCAGAAGTACAAGATCGGCGGCTACCCGACCTACGTCGTCCTCGACGAGAACGGCGCGGAGCTGGGCCGCATCCTCGGCGACCGGCCGCGCGCGGAGTTCTACGGGCTGCTCGAGCCGATCCTGGCCAAGGGCGCCGCGCTCGAGAAATGGCAGGCGCAGGTCAAGGACGGCAGCGCGCCTTCCGTCGCCGCGGGCCGCATCGCGCTCGAGGCGCTGTACGAGCGCTTCGATGCGAAGGCCAGCCTCGACTGGTTCACCTCGCTGCCCGCGGCTGCGCAGTCGGCGCTGAAGGCGGACGCGACCTCGGCGGACCTGGTCGCGCGCATCGAACTGTTCGCCGCTTCGGACCGCAACGACGTGCCGGCCTGTGACAAAGCCGCCGCGCGCGTCCTGGCGACGGTGGACTGCGGCCGCCTGATGGAGCTGTCGAGCTTCCAGGGCTGCTACGCCAAGGAAAAGCCCGAGGCGCAGAAGGCCGCGCTGGCGCCGTACAAGCCGAAGATGGAAGCGCTGCAGGACGCGGTGCTCGTCAAGGGCTTTGGTGTGTGCAGCGACACGCGCGGCATCGTCGAGACGGCCGTGGAACTTTACGAGGGCCTCGAAGACAAGGCCGCGCACGACACCGTGCTCGCGCAGGGCGTCGCGTACTCCGAGCGCAAGCTCAAGGGCAAGTACCGCTCCGATCGCGGCCTTGCCGACAACCTGCGCTTCTACCGCGAACTGCAGAAGAACGATGCCGCGCTCGATGCGCTGTACCCGAAGTTGATCAAGGCGTATCCGGACGATTACGTCTATGCGTACCGCTGGGGCAAGAGCCTCGCCAAGCGCGGCAAGTTCAAGCAGGCGCTGCCACTGCTCGAGCGGTCCGCGGGCAAGAGCTTTGGCCGCAACCGCCTGTGGGTCGCGCAATGGCGCACCTACGTGCTGATGAAATTGAGCCGCGCCGGCGAAGGCCAGAAGATCGCGAGCGAGGCGCTCGCCGCCAGCGGTCCGTTCTTCGAGAAGGATGCCGCGGAGCTGGAAGCGATCGCCGGCGGCAAGGCGCCGGCGTGAACGCCGTGCTGCGGGCGCCCCTTTTCGCAATCCCGGCCCTCGCCGCGGCACTGCTGGCCGCGGGCGCGGTCACGGCGCAGGAGGCGCCGAACACGCAGGATCCGGTCTACGCCGCGATGGCTGCAGGCCGCGCGCAGCACAAGCCGGTGCTCGTGAACTACCACGCGCCGTGGTGCTATTCCTGCTACTTCATGGCCAAGCACGTGCTCACCGGCCCCGAGTGGGATGCGCTGGTGAAGCAATCGGTGATGGTCGAGCTCGACGCCGATTCACCGGAAGGCCAGAAGTGGATGGCCGCGTGGCACGTGAAAGCGATGCCGAGTTACCTCCTGTTCGACGAAAACGGCCAGGAGCTGGGCCGCATCCTCGGCGAGCAGACGCGTGCGGATTTCTACAAATGGTCGGGCGCGACGCTCGCGCGCGGCAGTGCGCTCGAGGACGTGAAGAAGTCGGTGGTGGACGGCAAGGAGCCTTCGGTCACGGCTGCGCGCGAAGTGCTGCGCGCCTACCACGAGCGCTATGACGCCAACGGCGGGCACGCGTGGTTCCTGTCCTTGCCGCCGCCGGTTCGCAGTGCGCTGGCACGCGACGCACAGGCCTCGGCCTGGATCGCGCGGCTCGAGCTGCAGCGCGCCGCCGCAGAGAACGACGTGGCTGGCTGCACCAACGTCGCCGACATGGTGCTGTCGGGAAGCCTGGGCTGCGAGCGCCCGTATGAGCTCGACAAGATCATGGCCTGCACCGAGAAGGCGCCAGAGGCCTCGCGCCGCGAAATGCTGCGGCCGCAGGTGGCGCCGATGCAGGTGTTGGTCGACAAGCGAGTGCTGTCGGACTATCGCTGTGCCGATGAACGCAGCGTCGTCCTCTCGACCGCGGATCTCTATGCCGCGCTCGGCGACAAGGCCAATGAAAAAAGCGTGCTCGACAAGGCGATCGAGGACGTGAAGAAACGCATCGGCGGCGACGCCGGATCAAGTCCGGGGCAAGCCCTGCGCAAGGACCGCAACCTGTCGGACAACCTGCGCGTGTACCTCGACCGCGCTGGCCGCACCGAGGAGCTCGATGCGCTGCTGGGCAAGCTGATCGAGGCGTACCCGCAGGATTACGTCTACGCCTTCCGCAAGGGCAAGGTGCTGGCGCTGCGCGGCGAGCATGCACCGGCGCTGCCGTTCTTCGAGCAGGCGGCGGGCAAGGCCTACGGCATCAACCAGTTGCACAACGCGGAATTCCGCGCGAAATCGTTGCAGGCGCTGAATCGCAACAACGAGGCGCGGCAGGTGCTGGCTGACGTGCTCAAGACCACCGGGCCGTTCTTCCCGGACGAGGCCGACAAGCTCAAGGCCTACCTGCACACACTGGAATTGCCCGCCAACAAGGCCTCATGACCCCGCAGGCCGCAACCACCGCGCGCCTGCTGATCACCTGCCCGGACCGCCCGGGCATCGTCGCCGCGGTCACCGCCTTTCTCTTCCAGCACGGCGCCAACATCACCGAGCTGGACCAGCACTCCTCGGAATCCGAGGGCGGCCGGTTCTTCATGCGGCTGGAATTCCAGACCCCCAGGCTCGACTTGTCGCGCGCGGCGTTCGCGGATGGCTTCGCCGCCGCGGTTGGCAAGCGCTTCGACATGAACTGGCACGTGACCTACGCCGATGCGCGCCCGCGCATGGCGATCCTGGTCTCGCGCCATGACCACGCGCTGGCCGAGCTGCTGTACCGCTGGGCCCGCGGCGAGCTGCCGGTGCAGATCCCGCTGGTGATCTCGAACCACGCGGAGCTGCGCGAGGCGGTCGAGCGCCACAAGATTTCGTTCCTGCATGTGCCGAACACGGCCGACACGCAGGCCGCGGCCGAGACGCAGATGCGCGAGCGCCTCGAAGGGGCTTGCGAGTTCATCGTGCTGGCGCGCTACATGCGCGTGCTGTCGGCGGATTTCGTCGCGCGCTTTCCGCGCCGCATCCTCAACATCCACCACTCGTTCCTGCCAGCCTTCGCCGGCGCCGAGCCTTACCGGCAGGCCTACGAGCACGGTGTGAAGCTGATCGGCGCGACCGCGCACTACGTGACGGCGGAGCTCGACCAGGGGCCGATCATCGAGCAGGACACGGCGCGTGTCTCGCACCGGTTTTCAACCGACGACCTTCAGCGCCTCGGGCGCGACCTCGAGCGGCAGGTGCTGGCGCGCGCGGTGCGCTGGCACGTCGAGGACCGGATCATCGTCGACGGCAACAAGACCGTCGTCTTCAGCTGAGCTCTTGCCTCTCCCCGCTTGCGGGGAGGGGCGGCCGCGTAGCGGCGGGTGAGGGGCTTACTTCTCTTACGGCGGCGCCAGCATCGCCGCAATCTCGGCCTTGGCCGCCGCTTCCGGCACCTCATCCACGCGCGCGAAGCGCGAGACGTAGCGGGGCAGGGCGCCTTCCGTCCCTTCGGCCTCGCCGAGGCGCAGGCGGAAGAAATATTTCCGGCCCGCCACGGCGTTGAAGGTCCAGAACTGCTCGGCTTCCCACAGCGCGGGATTGGCCAGCGACATGCGGTGCGTGCCGGCCATCACGTCGAGCATCACCACGGCCTTGTCGTTCAGCGCGCCCTTCTTGTCCTTGTCCGCGTAGACGAACGGGTAGTCCGCGGCGTGCGCATCCGCATGCGTGCGATAGAAAGTGACTGCCACCATGTTCGGATCGCGCGGCGGTTCTTTCGGCGGCTCGGCGCCGCAACCGGCGACGAGGGCCGCGAGGGCCAGCGCCGCCAGCGATGCGCCTCGCAGGATTTTCATCGTCATTCCCAGACCACCCGCTGCTTGGTGCCGTCGTGGGTCGCGAGGATCGCGGCGTAGCGCTTCTCGACTTCGCTGCGCTTGACCTTCATCGTCGGCGTCATGAAGCCGTTGTCGATCGACCAGGTGTCCTTGACGATGATCGCCTTGGCCATTTTCTCGTGGTCCTCGAGCGTGGCGTTGACGGCGTCCATGTCGGCCACCAGCTGTTTTTCGAGTTCGGAGCGGTCCTTGCGCAGCGCGCCCGGCAGCGGCGCCACGAGCAGGATCGGCTGCTTGAGACCCGAGCCGACCAGGCACAGCTGGTCGATGTCGGTGTTGCGCGCCATCGCGCCCTCGATCGGCGCCGGCGCCACGTACTTGCCCTTCAGCGTCTTGAAGATGTCCTTCACGCGGCCGGTGATGTAGAGGTAGCCGTCCTTGTCAACGCGGCCCTTGTCGCCGGTGCGCAGGTAGCCGTCGGCGGTGAAGGATTCCGCGGTCTTCTCCGGATCCTTGTAGTAGCCGGTCATGACGCCCGCGTGCTTGAACAGGATCTCGCCGTCGCCCTTCCCGTCGGGGTTGTCGATCTTGAGGTTGGCGCCCGGCATGGCCTGGCCGACCGCGCCGATGCGGTTGTGGCCCTGCCGCGTGGTCGTCGCGTAGATGCTGTTCTCGGTCATGCCATAACCCTGCAGGATCTCGAAGCCGAGGTACTTCTTGAACCATTCCATCAGCGGCACCGGCAGCGGCGCCGCGCCCGAGAAGCAGTAGCGCGCGTTCTGCAGGCCGATGCCCGTGAGGATCTTGCGCCGCAGGTAGGTGTTGAGCAGCGGGATGCGCATCAGGCGGTCCAGCTTTTCCTGCGGCAATTTCCGCAGCACGCCGGCCTGGATGCGCGCATAAACCAGCGGCACGCCGAAGAAGCGCGTCGGCGCGACCTGCGCGAGCTGCTCGGCGAGCTTGTCGATGTTCTCGAGGAAGTGGACTTCCGCGCCGAAGTCGATCGAGGTCATCTCGACGGCCAGGCGCTCGAATGCGTGCGCCAGCGGCAGGTACGAGAAGAAGCGCTCGCCCTTGGGCGACGGCGGCATGACCTGATGCTGTCCTTCGGCGCAGAACTCCATGTTGCCGTAGGTGATCATCACGCCCTTGGGGTTGCCGGTGGTGCCCG
>JAYUGN010000155.1:0-1773 GCA_043767605.1 Gammaproteobacteria bacterium | reverse complement strand
TCCCGGAAGGCGCCGACTACGTGTTCGACGTGCGCAACCTGCCCAACCCGCACTGGGTGCCGGCGCTGAGCCCGCTCGACGGCCGCGCGCCGGCGATCGCGGCCTTCCTCGAGAAAGACCCGGCCGCGGTGAAAATGACGCAGGATATCCGCGCGTTCCTGGAAAACTGGCTGCCTGGCTTCCAGGCTCAGGATCGCGCCTACGTGACCGTCGCCATCGGCTGCACTGGCGGGCGGCATCGCTCGGTGTACGTGGTGGAGCAGCTGGCCGCGGGCTTCCGCGGCCGCTACGACCCGGTGGTCGTGAAACACAAGGAACTGTCATGAGCGTCGGCGTGCTGCTGGTGACCCACGGGAAGCTCGGGCGCTACCTGCTCGACACGATGGTGGACACGCTCGAGACATTGCCGCTGGCGAGCGACGTGCTGGAAGTGCGCCGCGTGCAGGACCCCAAGGTGCTGCTGCGCCAGGGCAGCCGCATGATCGACCGGCTCGACGCGGGGCAGGGCGTGCTGATCCTGACCGACGCCTTCGGCTCCACGCCCAGCAACATCGCCTCGCACCTGCACCACGAGGGCCGCACGCTGGTCGTGGCCGGCGTGAACCTGCCGATGCTGCTGCGCATCTTCAATTACCCGGCGCTCGAGCTGAAAGCCCTGGCGCAAGCCGCGGTGGAAGGCGGGCAGCGCGGCGTCGTCATCTGTGACAAGCCCAAGGCGGTTGAATAAATGGAACGCACTCTCCAGATCGTGAACAAGCTCGGCCTGCACGCGCGCGCGGCGGCCAAGCTCGTCACGCTGGCAGCGAAGTACAAGGCCGAGATCAAGGTGAAGAAGGACGGCCGCGAAGTCAGCGGCAAGAGCATCATGGGCGTGATGATGCTGGCCGCCGCCAAGGGCAGCCGCCTGACCTTCCGCGCGGAAGGCACCGATGCCACCGAGCTGCTGGACGCGATCGAGCAACTGATCGCGCGCAAGTTCGATGAAGGCGCGTAGCTAATGGGGACGCACACCTTTAATTCCATCTCAGCCTTTATCCGCGCCAGCCGCGCCGGTAAAGGTGTGCGTCCCCTTTATTCATGAGCGTCTGGCTTAACGGCATTGGCGTCTCGCGGGGCATCGCGATCGGCCGCGTGCAGCGCATGCACGGCGGCGACCTTGAAGTGCCCGAGTACACGCTGGCGGAAGCCGATCTCGACAAGGAGATCGAGCGCTTCAACACCGCGCAGCGCCTGGCCAAGGCCCAGTTGCAGCAGGTGCGCGACCAGATCCCGCGCGGCCTGCCGGCCGAGATCGCGGCGTTCATCGAGACCCACCTGCTGATGCTGGACGACCGCTCGATGACCGAAGCGGTGGTCGCGCTGATCCGCGGCAAGAAGATCAACGCGGAAGCCGCGCTGCGCGAGCAGCGTGACGCGCTGCTGCGCGTGTTCGAGCAGATGGACGACCCTTACCTGCGCACGCGCCGCGACGACGTGGACCACGTCGCCTCGCGCATCCTGCGCATCCTGCTCAAGGGCGACAAGGCGGCCGCGCCGCGCGTCGCTGCCAGCGCCGAGCCCACGGTGGTGGTGTCTGACGACCTGACGCCCGCCGACATCATCCTGATGTCGCAGCAGCACGTCATCGCGTTCATCACCGAGTACGGCGGCCCGCTGTCGCACACGGCGATCCTGGCGCGCAGCCTCGGCATGCCGGCGATCGTCGGCGTGCACAACGCGCGGCGGCTCTTTCGCGAGGACGAGTGGGTCATCGTGGACGGCGAGGCTGGCCAC
>JAYUGN010000154.1:0-14526 GCA_043767605.1 Gammaproteobacteria bacterium | reverse complement strand
CCGAGTTCGCGGATACCAGCGCGAAGACCGCAAAGCCCAGGCGACGCCGGTCGTCAACGTCCGGCTTGTCGCCGTAGCAAAGGCCGACGCGATGGATCGTGCGCATGGACAGCGTCAGCAGCGTTGGCACGTCGGCCAGCAGGCCCGCAGCGCCGGCGATGCCGAACACCGCGCCGGTCGCGCCGCCGAGCGCGAGCGCGCGCAGCGACACCGAGCGCGCAAGCCGGTCGCCGTGCTCCAGCGGCATTTGCCGCAGCGAGGCGAGATCCGCGACGCCGGCGCGCTTCAGCAGCGAGCGCTCGTCCGACAGCTTGCGGCCCAAGGCGTCGGCGCCGGCCAGCGCCGCCTGCAGCGCCTTCGCCGGGACCAGCACCTGCACCGCTGCCGCGAGCTTGTTGCCAGGCTTGGCCAGCAAGCGCGCGCCCCAGCCGGGCGGCTCGGCCTGCCATGCGCGGATCTCGCGCAGCGCTTTCTGCTCGTACGCGTTCACGCGACTACGCTAGCAGGAAGTGTCATGCTGGACCGAATTGGAGACGCGTGATGTGCCTGATCGGGATTGCCTTCCGCACCCACCCGAAGCATGAACTGGTGATCGCCGCGAACCGCGACGAATTCCACACCCGGCCCAGCGCAGGCGCCGCAGCCTGGGCGGATCGCCCCGGCATTTTCGGCGGCCGCGATCTCTCGCAGAAAGGCAGCTGGCTCGCGGTCTCGGGCCAGGGCCGTCTCGCCGCGGTGACCAACGTGCGCCGCATGGTGCCGCCGAATCCCGGCACCCCTTCGCGCGGCAAGCTGGTCGCGGATTTTCTGGCCGGCGCCGCCAGCGCCGAGAGCTACGCGGCGCTGCTCGCCGAGGAGGCGGGCAATTACGCCGGCTTCAACCTGCTGCTCTACGACGGCGCCGCGCTGCTGTACGTGACCAACTCGCCCGAGTTCCGGGTCGAGGCGCTCGCGCCGGGCATCCACACCGTGTCGAACGCCACGCTCGACACGCCTTGGCCCAAGTCGAAGCGCCTGCACGCGGCGCTCGACGCCTGGGGCAAGGACAGCTGGGAATCGTTCACGCCGCTGTTCAAGGCCCTGACCGACCGCACGCCCGCCGCCGACGCCGAATTGCCCAGCACCGGCCTGGGCAAGAGCATGGAGAAAATGCTGTCGGCGCCGTTCATCGTCAGCCCGAACTACGGCACCCGCTGCAGCACCATCGTCAGCTTCAGCGCGGGCAAGATCGAGTTCAACGAAAAGCGCTTCGAGGCCAACGGCCTCGAGTCGGGCCGCACCGAGAAGCAGCTGCCCATCGGCTGAATGAGTTGTCGTTTTTCCGGTGGCGGCAATGCGCCCCGGGGACTACGATTTCCTCCCATGAACGCCCTGCCCCCCGTCCCTGAAATGCGCCGCGCGCTGAGCCGCCGCGACGGCGGCTACGACGGGCTGTTCTATTTCGCGGTGCGCACCACCGGCATTTTCTGCCGGCCCTCGTGCACGTCCCGTCGCGCGCTTTCGCGCAACGTGGAGTTTTACCCGAACGTGCGCGCGGCATCGTTTGCCGGCTACCGGCCCTGCAAACGCTGCCGCCCCCTCGAGGCCAGTGGCCAGGCGCCGGCCTGGGTCGAGCGGTTGCTCGGGATGATCGAGAAGGATCCGCAGGCGCGGATCCGCAACACGCAACTGCGCGCGTTCGGCATCGAGCCGGCCCGTGCGCGGCGCCATTTCCAGCAGCGCTACGGCATGACCTTCCAGGCCTATGCCCGCGCCCGGCGGCTCGGCCGCGCCTTCGAGCAGATCAAGCAGGGGACTTCCATGGATGACGTCGCACTGGGCCAGGGTTTCGAATCGCACAGCGGCTTTCGCGAGGCTTTCGCGAAAACCTTCGGCCAGGCGCCCGGCGCGGCGCGCGACGCCGACTGCCTGCAGGTCACCTGGCTCGAAAGCCCGCTCGGCCCGCTGCTGGCGGCCGCAGATTCGAAGCACGTGGTGCTGCTCGAGTTCACCGAGCGCCGCATGCTCGAGGCGCAGTTCGACACGCTGCGCCGGCGCTTCCGGTGCGCGATCGTGCCGGGCGAGAACAAGGTGCTGGCCACGCTCAAGCGCGAGCTCGCACTGTATTTCGACGGCAAGCTCAAGCGCTTCACCACGCCGCTGAATTACCCCGGCACACCGTTCCAGCAGAAGGTGTGGGACGAGCTGCTCAACATCCCGTACGGCGAAACGCGTTCCTACGAGGACATCGCGCGCGCCGTCGGCTCGGTCAGCGCGGTGCGCGCGGTCGGCCAGACCAACGGCCTCAACCGCATCTGCGTGGTGATTCCCTGCCACCGCGTCGTCAACAAGGACGGCAAGCTCGGCGGCTACGGCGGCGGGCTGTGGCGCAAGCAGGCGCTGCTCACGCTCGAGCAGGGCCAGATGGATATGGGGACGGACTTAAGTCCGTCCCCGGGACTGACGAAGAACGCGCAGTGGGGCTGGTTGAAGCATGGCTGACCATGGCCGCTGAACGGGACTACGTCCTCGGCACGCACGACGAGGAAATCGCGCGGCTAGGCCTGCAGCACGAGGTCTGGCGCGAGCGCGTGCTGCAGCTCTGGCACCGTGCCGGCCTCGAGGCCGGCACCCGCGTGCTGGATGTGGGCGCGGGCCCCGGCTACGCCACGCTGGATCTCGCGCATGAGGTCGGCCCCGAAGGCGAAGTTATCGCGCTCGAGCGCTCCGAGCGCTTCGTCACGCACGGCACTGCGCAATGCCTCACGCGCCGCTACCGTCACGTGCAGTACATCGAGCACGACGTGCTGAAGCCCTTCCCGGCCAGTGACATGGAGATGAGCTGGTGCCGCTGGGTGGCCTGCTTCGTCACCTCACCCGCGACGCTGGTGGACAACATCGCCAACGCGCTGCGCCCGGGCGGCATCGCGATGTTCCACGAATACGCGGACTACGGCGCGTGGCGCATGGCGCCGCGGCGGCCGATGATCGAGGAATTCGTGTCCAAGGTCATGGACTCGTGGCGAGACAACGGCGGCGAGCCCGACATCGCCCTGCAGTTGCCGACACTGCTGGAGGCGCGGGGTTTTCGCATCACGCACCTGCAGCCGATCGAATGGATCCTGTCGCCGCAGCAGCCGGCCTGGCGCTGGCTTGCCAGCTTCATCGAAAGCGGCGCGCACCGGCTGAAGGAGCTGGGCCGCGTGGACGCCGACTGGATCGCGCGACTGCACACCGAGTTGCGCGAGGCCGAGAAGACGCCCGGAACGCGCATGCTCACGCCGATGGTGCTGGAAATCCTCGCCGAGAAGCTCTAGCTCGTCGCGCCCAGCAGCTTGACCGCGCGGGCCACATCCTTCGGTGCCACCCAGAAAATCGCGCCGAAACGCTTGCCGGTCGTGAGCGCGTCCATCGCAATCACGTTGATGCCGGCCTTGCCAAGCTTGTTGAGCGTGCCGGCCAGCGCGCCGGTCTTGTCGCGGCCCTGGACCAGGAAGCCGATCTTGCGCGGGCTGATCTTCCACTCGAGCAGGCGCGCGGCGGCGACGAACTCGCGCGAGTTCTCGGGGATGAAATCCACCTGGGCTCCGCCGGACTCCGGGAAGGCCGAGAACGCCAGCAGCCCGATGCCCTGTTTCTTCAGCGCCTTCAGCATGCGGGCACCCTCGCCCGCGCGGTTGCGCACGTGCGCGACGAAATAATCCACCCTGCGGATCCTGGCCATGCTCTCCTCCTGTCCGGCGATGGGCCGGGTGGCCAGCTTACGCCGGGCCCGTTGCGGCCGGGTTACACCAGCCGCAGGCCGCCATCCACGGGCAGGATCGCGCCGGTGATGTAGCCGGCGGCGCCCGAGAGCAGGAACGCGGCGGCCATGCCGATTTCCTCCGGATGCGCGAGGCGCTGCATCGGCACGCGCGCGATCTCCGCGTCGCGCTGCGCCGGCGTCAGCGTGTTCTGCTCGGACCACAGCACATGGCCCGGCGCGATCGCGTTGACGCGGATGCGCGGTGCCAGCTCGCGCGCCAGCGATTCGGTCAGTGACACGAGGCCGGCCTTGGCTGCGCAGTAGGCCGCGTAGTTCTTCATCGGCCGCGCCGCGTGGATGTCGGCGATGTTCAGGATGGACGGCGTCGCAAGCGACGCCGCGGGATCGACGCCGCGGGTCATCTTCGCCACGCAGGCTCTGCTGAGCAACAGTGGCGCCTTGAGGTTGCTGCCAACAAGGTCGTCGAAGTCCTCGGAGGTGACGCTCGCGAGCGGCGTCGGGTAATAGCTCGACGCATTGTTGACCAAGGCATCGAGCCGGCCCCAGCGCGCGTGGGCCTCGGCGGCCAGCTTCTCGATGGCGCGGGCATCGAGCAGGTTGGCGCGGAAGCAGGCGGCAGATTCCGGTCGATCCCTGTTCAGCTCTTTTTCCAGCGCGCGCGCCTCGCCGCCGGAGGCGCGGTAGTGGATCGCGACGTTCCAGCCGGCCCGGTGCAGCGCCCGCGCGATCGCCGCGCCGACGCGTTTCGCCGCGCCGGTCACCAGGGCCACAGGCGCGGTGGCAGGGGCCGTATCATTCATGCTTCAAGCTTACTGGATGCCCGCGTCCGCGGGCATGACGCTGTCATTCCCGCGACAGCGGGAATCCATGACAATGGCCGCCATGAGCAACCTGATGCAAGTGATCCTCCTCGGCGTGATCGAGGGCATCACTGAATTCCTGCCGATCTCGAGCACCGGGCACTTGCTGATCGCCGAGCACTGGCTCGGCGCGCGCTCGGAGCTGTTCAACGTCGCGATCCAGCTCGGCGCAATCCTCGCCATCGTGCTGATCTACCGCGAGCGGTTGTGGGACCTCGCGCGAGGGCTCGGCAAGCCGGCGCAGCGCGACTACACGGCCAAGCTCATCGTGGCTTTTGTCATCACGGCGATCGGCGGGATGGCTGCCGCGAAGCTCGGCCTCAAGCTGCCCGAGACCGTGAGGCCGGTGGCCTGGGCCCTGCTGCTCGGCGGCGTGGCAATCCTCGGCATCGAGCGGCTGGTGGCACGCGCGCCCGCGAGCGAGCGCATCACCTGGACGGTCGCGATCTGGGTGGGCCTGGCGCAAGTGCTCGCCGCGATTTTCCCCGGCACCTCGCGCTCGGCGGCGACGATTTTCGCGGCAATGCTGGCCGGCTGCAGCGCGCGGCCCGCCGCCACCGAGTTCGCCTTCCTGCTCGGCATTCCCACGATGCTCGCCGCCACCGCCTACGAACTGCTGAAGCACCGCGACGAAAGCGAACCCCTGCTGGACCTTGCCATCGGCTTCGTCGTCTCGGCGTTGGTGGCCTTCGTTGCGGTGAAATGGCTGCTCGGCTACATCCGCACACACCGCTTCACGGTGTTTGCGTGGTACCGGATTGCGCTAGGCGCCGCGCTGCTGCTGAACCCAGGCCTTTAACGCCTCCAGCCGCCGGCGCTGCAGCTCCTTGCCGAAGGCCGGGCCCTCGAAGCCGGTGACCTCGGAGGACTTCACGCCGAGCGCAACCTTTGCCGCTTCGCGCAAATAAGCCACCTGCGGGTACTCGCAGTTTTCGAAGTTCGTGCGCCCGCGCGCATCGCACAGGCAGGCCTCAAGCAGGCGCTCGTAGCGCTCCGGTTTGCGGAACAGGTCCACGCGCTCGAGCAAACCCAGCAGGGTGTCGGGCCGCAGCTCGCGCGCCAGGTGCACGATCAGGTGCTCGCGCGTGTGGATCACGGCGAGATCGCGCATCTCGGAGGGCACGCGCAGGCGCTCGCAGAACTGCTGCACCAGCGGCACGCCGCGCGCCTCGTGCTGCTTGTGGCTGGGCCACTCACCTTGCGGCGTCTTGGCCTTGCCCAGGTCATGCAGCAGCGCGCTCACGCGCACCGGCAGCGCAAAGCCCATGCGCGCGGCGGCGTCCACGCACATCAGCGTGTGCACGCCGGTATCGACTTCCGGGTGGTAGTCGGCCCGTTGCGGCACACCGAACAGCGCATCCACCTCGGGCATCACCCGTTTGAGCGCGCCCGCTTCGCGCAACGTCTGGAAGAACACGCCGGGCTTGTCCAGCATCAGCGCCCGTTCGGTCTCCTGCCAGACCCGCTCCGCGACCAGGTGATCGGCCTCGCCGGCTTCAACCATCGCGCGCATCAGCGCCATCGTCTCGGGCGCGATCGTGAAGCCCAGCGGCGCGAAGCGCGCGTGGAAGCGCGCGAGCCGCAGGATGCGGACGGGATCCTCGGCGAAGGCCGGCGAGACGTGCCGCAGCACGCGCGCCTGCAGATCCTTCTGCCCACCGTGCGGGTCCACCAGCAAGCCGTCGTCGCCGCGCGCGATCGCATTCACGGTGAGGTCGCGCCGCAGCAGGTCCTGCTCGAGCGTGACTTCCGTGCCGGTGTGGAAGGTGAAGCCGTGGTAACCGCGGCCGCTCTTGCGCTCGGTGCGCGCCAGCGCGTGCTCTTCTTTGGTCTGCGGATGCAGGAACACCGGGAAATCCTTGCCTACCGGCTTGTAGCCGGCTGCGGCCATTTCCTCCGGCGTGGCGCCGACCACGACCCAGTCGCGCTCCTTCACCGGCAGCCCCAGCAATTCGTCGCGGATCGCGCCGCCCACCGCGAATCGCTTGAAAGAAGGGGGTTTCATGGTGATGCATCCTGCCGATCCGGCCCCACCGGTTGCAACATCGGCAGCAGGTCCAGGGTCTTGCCGGTGCGGCGCCATTCCAGCATCACGAGGCTGGCCAGCCCGCGCTGCACGTAGCCGCGAGTCTCGTTGAACGGGATGTTCTCGACCCAGATGTCGCCGTCCACCGGGCGCGACGGCAACCATTCCCTCAGCTTGTCCGGGCCGGCGTTGTAGGCCGCGAGGGTCAGCGGCAGTCGCTGGCCGAAGCGCTCGTGCAGCGTGGCGAGGTAGCGCGCGCCCAGCGCGAGGTTCAGCGCGGGCTGGAACAAATCATCGCGCGAGGGCCGCGCAAGGCCCGCGCCCTTTGCGACCTGGCGCGCGGTGTCGAGCTTGAGCTGCACTAGCCCGAGCGCGCCGGCGCCCGAGACCGCGCGCGGGTCGTACAGGCTTTCGGTGCGCAACACGGCGTAGAGCCAGCTGCCGGGCAGCGCGCTCCTGCGTGCGGCAGCGTCCACCTCGGCGCCGTAGGGCAAGGGGAAACGCAGCGCCAAATCATCCCACTGCAGCATTTCGGCCAGCATCTTCAGCGCCGGTGCGTACCAGCCCCAGCCCGAGATCAGCCGCGCCGCCTGGATGCGCGTGGCGGGCGTGTCATCGCGCAAGCCATAGCGCAGCTCGGGCAAGGCAAGGTCGGGATACTCCGCCGCCAGCAACTCGTGCGCGCGCGCCAGCGCGGGCCGCGCCGCCAGCTGTGATTGAAGCGCCTTGTCGTCAGGCAGCGCCACCGGGCGCAGGTCCGGCTTGCGGCCGAGGCGCTCGGCGGCGAGGAACGCGTAGTACTCGCGCTCGCGCGCCACCTGCTCGAACAATTCGCGCGCCTCGCCCACCTTGCCCTGCTGCGCAAGCACACGGGCCCGCCAGTAGCGCCAGCGCGGCTCGCTGCGCTGTGGCTCAGGCATCGTCTCGAGCCAGCGCTGCGCGGACCGCCAGTCCTGGTGCAGCAGCGCCGCGCGCACGCGCCACTCGCGGCTGGGGTCATCGAGCATGTTGTCCGGCAAGGCGCCGAAAAACCCAAGCGCCTCGACATCGAAGTCGTAGGCAAAGCCAAGCGCCTGCAGGCGTCGCAGCTCGACGCGCTGCGCATCATCGAACACGGCGAGGGTTTCGAGCCCGCCCAGCAGCAGCCTGGACTGCTTCGCGTTGCGCCGCGTGGCGCGCGCGAAGGCTTCGAGCAGCGCGGCGGAGACGTCTTGCGCGGGAAAGGCCGCGGCCTGCTGCGGATCCTTGAGGATGCGCTCCAGCCCGCCGGCCGGATCGTTCATGAGCCGGTCCCACAACTGCAGCAGTGCGCGGCGCGACGCCGGCAGCCGCGCGAGTGCCCTGGGCAGCTTCAGCCGGTTCTGCGCCGCGAAGATCGCGCGCCGCTCCACTTCTGCATCGGTCAGGCGGCCAGGGCCTTCCAGCCACTCGAAGACTGGCACACAGGCTGGCGGCGGATCGCGGTGGTCCTGCCAGAGCGCCAGCGCCGCTTCGCGCTGGCCCGTGTATTCCTTGCGCGCCAGGTGCGCTGACACGGCGTGGCACCGAAGCGCCGCATCGGTCCCATTCGCCGGCAGCGCCGCGAGGAACTCGATCCAGGCCTCGCGGTCGGCCAGGAACATCAGCCCGTCGCGCGCGAGCGGCTGCGCCACCGGCTCGCCAGCGTGCGATGTCAGGAACGCGGCGAGGGTTTTCTCGAGCGCCGCATCGCGTGCCTTCGGCGCCACCGCCGCGAGGCTTGCGCGCAGCCGCGCGGCCTCGACGTAGGGATACAGCACATAGGTCTTGAGCGCCGGGCTCTCGGGCCGCGCGACACCCGGCGCGTAGAGGATTGTGCGGACTTCCGCGCGCAAGTCATCCGGGCTCGTGGCGCCGAGGGGCGCGGCGAAGGCCAGCAAGAGCGTTGCGAGAACTTTCCGGGGGTTCACCCCGCGACTTTAGCGGCTCTTGTCGAACCCGGCGCGCACGGCTTCGATGCGCTTGCGGTTGACATCGAAGTCGCGGATGCCAAGGCGCGAGGACGAGCGCGCGTGGATCACATCGCCCGCCACCACAAACTCGACGTCGTCGGTGTAGCCCATCAGCGCCGTGCTGAACTCGGCGCAGAGATAGCCCTCTTTCTGCTCGACGATCTTCACGCGCGGGAAGGCTTGCAGGATCCTCAGCAGGCGCGCCATCGCGGACTTGGGATCGCCGGAGAATTTGAGAGGCGCGATGTGGTGCGCATCGGTCGTCGCGGCCTGGCTCGACACCCAGTTCGGCTTCCAGGTCGACGCGGCGGTGAAGCGGCCGCCGGCGGCGCCGAGGTCGGACGGCCTGCGGCCGGTGAACTTGAACATGACGGCTCCCTGCGAAACGAAGCCGAGACTCTACCTGTCGGCTGCGGAAATTGCAGTCTGACCCCATTTCTCATGCGGCAGGAACTTCACGCCTTTCATGCCGCTGCCCAGGATCGCCTCGCGCAACACGGCGATCGCCTTTCCGCGCGGGAACGAGCGGCGCCAGGCCAGCGCGATGCGCCGGTGCGGCGCCGGCTTGGCCAGCGGCCGCCAGACCAGCAGCTTCGGATCGGCCGGGCGGTTTTCCACCGAACTGCGCGGCACGACGGTGATCCCCAGGCCGCTTGCGACCATGTAGCGGATCGTCTCGAGCGAGCTGCCAGTGTGCGGCATCGGCGTGCCTGCCTCGGGCTCGACACATTTCGGGCAGGCCTCGACCACCTGGTCGCGGAAGCAGTGGCCGGGGCCGAGCAGCAGCAGCTTTTCCTCGGCGAGCCGGCGCGTCGGCACCAGCGCCTCGCCGCTCCAGCGATGGTCCGGCGGCATCAGCGCGACGAAGCTTTCGTCGTACAGCGCCCAGGTGTGCAGCCCTTCCGCACCGATCGGCAGCGCGATGATCACGACATCGAGCTCGTTCTCGCGCAGCTGCTCGAGCAGCAGCGTGGTGAAGTTCTCCTCGATCACCAGCGGCATGGCCGGCGCGCGCTTGCGCAGCAGCGGCACCAGCGCCGGCAGCAGGTAGGGCCCGACCGTGTATATCGCGCCGAGGCGCAACGGACCCGCAAGCTCGTCGCCGCCCTCACTGGCCAGGTCCTCGATCAACCTGGCCTCGGCCAGCACGCGGCGCGCCTGCGCGATGATGCGCACGCCGACTGGCGTGGGCCGCGCCTCGCCACGGTTGCGCTCGAACAGCATCACGCCCAGATCATCCTCGAGCTTCTTCAGCGCCACCGACAGCGTTGGCTGCGACACGAACGAGCGCGCGGCGGCGCGGCCGAAGTGCCGGTCCTGGTCCAGGTTCACGAGGTAGCGCAGCTCGGTCAGCGTCACAGCGGCACCCAGTCGCGGCGAATCAGGAACTCCTTGTACAGCTGTGCTTCCGGCGTGCCGGGCTCGGGCCACCACTGGTAGCGCCAGGTCACCGCGGGCGGCATCGACATCAGGATCGACTCGGTGCGCCCGCCGGACTGCAAGCCGAACAGCGTGCCGCGGTCATGCACGAGGTTGAACTCGACGTAGCGGCCACGCCGGTACAGCTGGAAGTTGCGCTCGCGCTCGCCATGCTCCAGGTCCTTGCGCCGCTGCACGATCGGCAGGTACGCCGGCAGGAAATGGTCGCCCACACTCCGGGCTGTCGCGAAGGCGCCGTCGAAACCGCCCACCGACCAGTCGTCGAAGAACAGGCCGCCGATGCCGCGCGGCTCGTGGCGGTGCGGCAGGTAGAAATACTCGTCGCACCATTTCTTGAAGAACGGATACGCATCGCCCGCCGCAGCCTTGGCGGTGTGGTGCCAGTGCAGCGCGTCTTCCTCGAAGCCGTAGTACGGCGTGAGGTCGAAGCCGCCGCCGAACCACCAGACCGGATCCACGCCGTCCGCCTCGGCACAGAAAAAGCGCACGTTGAGGTGTGCCGTCGGCACGTACGGGTTGCGCGGATGCACCACCAGCGAGACCCCGAGAGCGCGCCAGCGCCGGCCCTCGAGCTCGGGCCGTTGCTTGCTGGCCGAGGGCGGCAGCGTGTCGCCGCTGACCGAGGAAAACCCGACGCCCGCGCGCTCGAACACCGCACCGTCCTCGAGGATCCGCGTCTCGCCGCCGCCGCCGGCGGGCCGGGTCCAGATGTCGTGCTTGAACGTCTCCGCACCATCTTCGGCCTGCAGCGCCGCGCAGAGCCGGTCCTGCAGCCGGCGCAGGTAATCCTCGACCTCGGCAAAGTTGCTCGGCCCGACACTCATGCGCGCACCTGCCGGCCGGTGGCGAGGTCGAAGATCGGCGTGGGGCGCGCCGCGCCGCCGGTGTCGCCGTGCAGCAGGTAGTCGATGCGCGAGCCGAAGGCGCGCTGCACCTTCAACGCGGTGCGCGCCGGCGCATGGCCGCTGACATTCGCGCTGGTCGAGACGATCGCGCCGCCATAAGCTTGGCACAGCGCGCTCGCCACCGGGTGCGCCGTCACGCGCACGGCGATCGTCTCACCGCCACCGGTCAGGATGTCAGGCACACCGCGCGCGACCGGCATCAGCCAGGTGACGGCGCCGGGCCAGCTCGCCAGCGCCGGCTTCAGCCTGGCTTTGGGCGCGGCGGCAACAAACGGCGCCACTTGCGCGAACTCGGACGCGATCAGGATGAAGCCCTTGCGCGGCGCGCGGGATTTCAGCGCGAGGATGCGCTCGCAGGCGTGGCGGTTGAGCGGCTCGCAGCCGAGGCCCCACACGGCCTCGGTCGGATAGGCGACGACGCCGCCCGCGGCGAGCGCGTGGCAGGCGAGATCGAGATGCAGGCGTGAGGGCGCGGCGCCCATGCGCTCAGCGAACGGCCGTCTTCGGCGCCGCCGCCTTCTTCACCTTGGCCTTGGCGGGACCTTTCACGTCTGCCTTGACCTTGGCCTTCGTGGCCGCTTTCGTTCCGTTGGCCTTGGCCGGCTTGGTCGCGGCGCCTTGCGCAGGCGCAGCCTCGGCCCGCGCGGCCCTCTTCCTTTTCTTGCCGCCGCCGCGCTTGTTCTGCTCGTCGAGCAGCGCCAGCGATTCCTCGAGCGTCAGCGAAGCGTAATCCTTGCCCTTGGGAATGCGGGCGCGGCGCCCGGGCTCGTGGATGTAGGGACCAAAGCGCCCCTTGATCACGCGCACCGGGCTTTCCGGGAAGCGCAGCAGCGTCGCCTTGTCCATGGCCTCGAGCTTGAGCGTCAACAGCTCGAGCGCGCGCGGCAACTCGACCGTGTACGGATCGTCTTCCTTGCGCAGCGAGACAAACATCTTGCCGATCTTCACGTAGGGGCCGAAGCGGCCGATGTTGGCCAGCACCTGCTCGCCGTCGGGCGTGATGCCGACTTCGCGCGGCAGCTTGAACAGCTCGATCGCCTGCGCCAGCGTGATCGAGTCGAGCCGCAGGCCGGGCCGCAGCGCAGCGAAGCGCGGCTTCACCGGGTCGTCCTTGGTGCCCATCTGCACGAAGGGCCCGAAGCGGCCGAGCTTCGCGCTGATCGGCTTGCCGCTCGCCGGGTCGGCGCCGAGCTGGCGGATTTGCGAGACGTCCTCGCGCTTGAGCTCCATCTTGGCATCGACGGTCGGCTTGAAGTCGTCCCAGAACTCCTGCAGCACCGGCACCCACTCGCGCTCGCCACGCGAGATCTCGTCGAGCTCGTCCTCGAAGTGCGCCGTGAATTTGTAGTCCACGTAGTGCTCGAAGTGCTCGGTCAGGAAGCGGTTCACCACGATGCCGGTGTCGGTCGGGATGAAGGCCTTGCCTTGCATCTCGACGTAGCGCCGCGCGGCCAGCGTGTTGATGATGCTGGCGTAGGTGGAAGGCCGGCCAATGTCGAACTCTTCCAGCGCCTTCACCAGCGAGGCTTCCGTGTAGCGCGGCGGCGGCTCGGTGAAGTGCTGCTCCGGGATCACCTCGAGCAGCTTGACCGTGTCGCCCTGCTCCAGCGCGGGCAGGCGCGCCTCGTCATCCTCGTGGTCGGCGTCGGAAGGATCGTCGGCCTGGATGTTGTAGGCGGCGAGATAACCCGGCTCGATCAGCGTCTGGCCGTTGGCGCGGAACGAATGTTTGTCGCCGGCCGCGAGCGTAACGGCCACCGTGTCGAACAGCGCGGCTTCCATCTGGCTCGCGACCGCGCGCTTCCAGATCAGCTCGTAGAGCCGCGCCTGGTCGGGCGACAGGTACTTCGCCACCGAATCCGGCGCGCGCGCGGCCGAGGTCGGGCGCACGCCTTCGTGCGCTTCCTGCGCGTTCTTGCTCTTGGCCTTGTAGACACGCGCCTCGGCCGGCAGCGCTTTCTTGCCGTAGCGCTTGGCCACGGTGTCGCGGATCTCGGCAATGGCGTCGTTCGACAGGCTCACCGAGTCGGTGCGCATGTAGGTGATGAGGCCGACCGTGTCGCCCTCCATGTCCACGCCTTCGAACAGGTCCTGCGCGGCGCGCATCGTGCGCTTGGCGGTGAAGCCGAGCTTCTTGTTGGCTTCCTGCTGCAGCGTCGAGGTGGTGAACGGCGGCGAGGGATTGCGGCGCCGCTGCTGCTTCTTGACCTCGGCGACGGTCAGCGTGCCGTTGGCAACGGCGACGATCGCGGCCTTCGCCTTTTCCGCGGCGCCGCCGGCGCCGAAGGAGAACTGCTCGATTTTCTCGCCGTGGTACTCGACCAGCTTGGCCAGGAACGCGGCCTCGTTTTTTTCGGCGCGCGCGACCACGGTCCAGTATTCCTGCGGGATGAACTTGCGGATCTCCGCCTCGCGCTCGCAGATCAAGCGCAGCGCGGGCGACTGCACACGGCCGGCCGACAGGCCCGGCGCAACCTTGCGCCACAGCAGCGGCGAAAGGTTGAAGCCGACCAGGTAGTCCAGCGCACGGCGCGCCTGCTGGGCGTTGACCAGGTCGCCGGAAATCTCGCGCGGGTTGGCGATGGCGTTCTTCACCTCTTTTTCGGTGATCTCGTAGAACACCACGCGCTTGACTGTCTTGTCCTTGAGCTGCTTCTTTTCCTTCAGCAGCTCGGTCAGGTGCCAGGCAATCGCCTCGCCTTCGCGATCAGGGTCGGTCGCGAGGAAGAGGTTGTCGGCGTCCTTGAGGGCCGCGCTGATCGCCCGCACGTGCTTTTCGTTGCGCTCGATCACCTGGTACTTCATGGCGAAGCCATTGGCGGTGTCGACCGCGCCATCCTTGGGCACGAGGTCGCGCACATGGCCGTAGGAGGCCATGACTTCGTAGTCCTTGCCGAGGTATTTCTTGATCGTCTTGGCCTTGGCGGGCGATTCGACGATGACGAGGTTCTTGCTCATTGTCCTTATATATGTGCGTCGGATCGGCCGCGCAGTGGCGTTGCTTATACGGGCAAGCGCGCGGCTTTGTAAAGCGCAGCCCCCGCGAACGCGGGGGTCCAGAATGACGTAGCTATTTGATCCAGACCGATTTTATGTTCACGAACTCGCGGATGCCCTCGGCCGACAGTTCCCGGCCGACCCCCGAATGCTTGATGCCGCCAAAGGGCAGGCGCGGGTCGCTCTTCACGAAACCGTTGACGAACACCGCCCCGGCCTCGATGCGCGGCGCCACGCGCGCCGCCGTGGCGGGATCCTGGGTCCAGACCGAGGCCCCCAGGCCGAAGCGGCTGTCGTTGGCGATGGCGATCGCATCCATCTCGTCGCGCGCGCGGATCACGCTGGCCACCGGCCCGAAGATCTCCTCGGCGTAGGCCAGGTTGCCTTTTGTGACCTCGGTCAGCACCGTCGCCGGGTAGTACGCGCCGGCGCCCGGCGGTATTTTTCCGCCCAGCACGCAACGCGCGCCCTGCTTCACCGATGCGTCCACCTGCTGCTGCAATTCGTCGCGCAGGTCGGTGCGCGCCTGCGGGCCCAGCGTGGTGGTTGCGTCGAACGGATCGCCCAGCTTCTGCGCCGCCAT
>JAYUGN010000153.1:0-1779 GCA_043767605.1 Gammaproteobacteria bacterium | reverse complement strand
CGCCGACGACCGACTTCAACACCGGCGACAACTCGAGCTACTCGAACTGGGGCGCCGCGCTCGCGGGCCTGATCGTGCAGGACGTCAGCGGCATGCCGTTCGACGACTACATCGAGGAGAACATCTTCGCGCCGCTCGACATGAAGGACTCCACGTTCCGCCAGCCGGTGCCGGCCGCGCTCGCCGGCCAGCTCGCCGGGGGCTACGAGATCGAGAACGGCGTGACGAAGAGGAAGGATTTCGAGTTCGTGAACATCTGGCCGGCCGGCAGCATGTCGGTGAGCGCCACCGACATGGGCAAGTTCATGATCGCGCACTTGAACGGCGGCCCGCCGCTGCTCAAGCCCGAGACCGCCGCGCTGATGCACGCGCGCAACATGAGCCCGAGCCCGTACCTCAACGGCACGGGCTTCGGTTTCTACGAGAACTGGATCAACGGCCGCCGCCTGATCTGCCACGCCGGCGACCTGCAGTACTTCCACTCCGACCTGTGCCTGCTGCCGGAAGAGAAAGTCGGCATCTTCGTCTCGTACAACGCTGCTGCGACGCTGGGCTTCTCGGCGCGCGGCGACCTGTTCGACGCGTTCCTCGACCACTACTACCCGGCGAAAATACCGCAACTGAAGGCGCCCGACGGCTTCAAGGACCGGGTGGCGAACTACGTCGGCACTTACCGCATGAACCGCCACAGCTGGACGCATGCGGAGAAAGTGTTCGCGCTGGGCGCGGTGGCCAAGGTCGCGCCGACCGACCACGACACCGTAATCATGGCCTTCGGTCCGCTCGCGGGCGAGTTCGTGGAGGTGAAGCGCGACGTGTTCCGCAAAGTAGACGGCAGCCAGATGTTCGCAATCACGACCGCCGCCGACGGCAAGCGTTACCTGCTCGACCCGCTTGGCGTGCCCTTCATCGGCGCGTACAAGCTTGGGGCCCTGGAGAATCCGCAGGTGCTGGGCCTGGTCGCGGCCTTCGCGCTGCTGTGCTTCATCGTCGCGATCGTCTCGGCGATCCGCCACTGGAAGGCCGACGGCGCCGGGCCGGTGGCCGCGCGTCGCGCGCGCCGCGTGGCCGCGCTGAATGCAGTGATGAACCTTGCGGTCAGCGCCACGCTGGGCCTCGGCATCGCGATGCTGATCAAGGCTCCGAGCGGGGAATACCCGGTGGCGATCCGGGTCGCGTGCATGCTGGGGGTGCTGACGATCCCGCTCACCGTCGCGCTGCTCGGCTTCGCGGCCGTGTCGTGGAAGAACAAGTGGTGGACCGGCTACGGGCGCGTGCAGTACACGGTCATCGCTCTCGCCAGCGTCGCGTTCCTGCTGCTGCTGAACTACACGAACCTCGTCGGCGTCGGATAAAGGGAGCGAACACGATGACCCGGGCGCACAGCCGCTGGATTCCCGCGTTCGCGGGAATGACAATCTCTCTGGCTGCCGCGGCGAGCGCGGTGCCGCCGCACCAGTCCCTGCCGGGCGTTTCGCCCGAGCCGATCCTCGAGGGCGCGGGTGTCAAGGGCCGCGCGGATCTCGAGGCCTTTGTTGACGGCATCATGGCCGCGCACCTCAAGTACAAGCCGCTGGCCGGCGCGACGCTGGCGGTGGTGAAGGACGGCGAGGTGCTGCTGCTCAAGGGCTACGGCTACGCGGATCTTGCGACGCACACGCCGGTGGACGCCGAGCGTTCGCTGTTCCGGCCGGGCTCGACCAGCAAGCTGTTCACCTGGACCGCGGTGATGCAGCTGGTCGAGCAGGGCAAGCTGGATCTCGATGCGGACGTGAACAC
>JAYUGN010000152.1:0-33834 GCA_043767605.1 Gammaproteobacteria bacterium | reverse complement strand
CTTGCTCCAATTCGCCCCATGTTGCCCAGCAACATCTCTGCTCCGGGACCAATGGAAGGCCTTTTCCCCGGGCAATAGGGCCAAATAGATAAAATCTCCGCATAATCAATGACTTAATGGTGGGCCCGGCTGGATTCGAACCAGCGACCAAAGGATTCACTGAACCCCTCGTTTCCGAGGGGAGTGGACTATCTCACCGCCCGATCAGGGCGCGGGACGCTCGAGCCTGTCATTAAGGGCGCTTAAGCCCTCAGGTAGTCTCTGCACCTTCCGGAAGTGCACTCCCGGCTTGGCTCAGGATTGCCGGCGGCATCACCCGTGACGGTTTCCCTGAATTCATCCCGTTCATTTCGCGCCTTCCGGCGCGAACGCACCTTTGTGATGAGTCCCCTGCTCTAACCATCTGAGCTACAGGCCCACGCGCGGCGATCTTAGCGCGACCAGCAGTCGCTGCGTCCGCTGCTGGCGCTCCGGGTGCCGTCCTGGGCGAGGATCAGGCTGCCGCAGGCGTCCCGGGCCTGGGCGTTCTGCGGCGCGGCGGTGAGCGTCCACGACGTCACGATGCCGCCGGTGCTGATCGTGGCCAGCGAAATCGAATACAGCGCCGCGCTGGCGGAAACCCCGGCCTTGCCGTTCACATCCACGTAGAAACTCGTGACCGCATTGCCCGGCGCGTAGCGCAGGCCGTCGTCACCGAGCGATGCGGTGTAGCCCTTGCGGTCGCTGAACCATCCCTCTTCGCGCCCGGCGGCCTCGGTCAGGAAGGTCTTGGCCACCGTGCGGCGCCCGCGCAGCGTGGCGTCGCGGTACGAGGGCAGCGCCACGGCGGCCAGGATGCCGACCACCGTCAGCACCACCAGCAGCTCGGTGAGCGTGAACCCGGATCGCCGGCGCTCGCGCGGCTCGTTCGTCATGGGCAGGTCAGCGCAGCGTAGTTCAGGTCCTTGTCGGACCCCGCGGCGCGGCCGGTGCCGCTGACCGTGACCGCGCGCGCCGCGCTGGCGCCGCGGCTGTCGCAGACGGTGACGGTGGCCGCCGTGGCGCCCTGGTTGAACGGCTGCAGCAGCACGAAGCCGGCCGTCATTCCATAAGTGTTGGCCGTCACGCGGCGCCGGGCCGGATCGTCGGTCATGTATTTCTGCAGCGGCGCGGGCTCGCCGGCGTCCCAGGCGCCGTTGGCGTTGGTATCGACGAACACCATCCAGCCGTAGCGCCAGTCGGCGCCGTTCGCGCAGCCGGCGCCGCTGCTGTTGAGCCCGCAGACCGTCACGGCGCTGCCGCGCTTCTGCGCTTCGGCGCGCGCCAGCGAAAAACTCAGCACCAGCGTATCGACGGTGACCGTGCGCCGGGTGTTGAGCGCCAGCGTGCGGAAGCCCGGCAGCGCGAGCGACAGCAGGATGGCCGAAATCGCGAGCACTATCATGAGCTCGCTCGTGGTGAAGCCCCGGCCACGGTGGATCACATCTTGCGCGCGAATTCGCGCGACCCGGTGTCCTCGCGGCTCGGCACCAGGGCCAGCACGGATTGCGAGGGCGAAAGGCCGGCGGCGAGCTTGCGCGCGACGGCGAGCGTGCAGGCGGTGTCGAGGGACATCTGGATCTGTTCGGGATACAGTTGCTCGAGCACGAGCAGCCCCTCGGCGTGGTCTCCGGGGACCCACTGCATCCGCTTCATTTCCTTGAGCCGGTGGCGCTCCCGCTCGAAGCCCGGCACGGTCTTCGGGCCGACATAGTGCAGGCTGACCGCCGGATCGCTTTCAAATGCGTGCAGCAGCCCCAGGCCCTGGTAGCCATCCGCGGCGCCCGCCACCACCGCCGCCGGCGGCGCGCCGAGCTGCGCCAGCTGCTCTGCCGCCTCGCGGCCCACCGTCATCTGGAACTCGCGCACGATCGCCGGATACGGATCGGGGCCGCCGTCCAGGTCGCTGATGTACATCACGTGCTCGGGGTCGTTGAGCCAGGCATCGTCGAGCGCGAACTGGCGCGGATCGGCATAACGCGAGTCGCCGACCTTGACCGGCCGCACGAAGGCGCCGAGCTCGCGCATCCGCAGCACGTCGGTGTAGTGGTGGATCATCGCCGACTCCGAAATGTAGATCGTGCATTCCAGGCCGAAACGCTGCGCGGCGGACGCCACCGCCTGGCCGTGCAGTCCGCTGCGCGTGGCGGTGACGACGATGGTGCGGCCGAGCTGGCGCGCGAGCAGCGTCTGGCACAGCGCGTTGATGCGCACGTCGTCGTGCCCGCGGCGCTGGTCCTCGCGCTTCAGGTACAGCTGCCCACCCCGGCCAGCGCCGGCCAGCACCGGCAGCGCCGTGACCGGCGACGGCCGTCGCGCGCTCTTGACCAGCACCGCGCGCACCAGGGTGTGGAACGCCGGATCGCCGCGCACGCGCTCGACCTGCGCGATCATGTCCTTCTGCGCGCCGTAGATCCGGCCCTGGTCCAGGTTGACTTCGTTGAAGCGGCGGAACGGCGAGGCGCCGCGCCTGCCGCCGCGCGCGCCTTCCGCTGCCGGCCGGGCTTCGCGGAACAGCGGGTGGTCGGGCGCCAGGCGCGCGCCCATCTCCCAGACCGCCGGCCAGTGACGGCCGCGCGTCCCGAAATGCTGGTCGAAGAACACCCGCGCGAGCTGGACAAATTCGTGCACGCGGCCGGCGGCGTGGTAGATCTCGAGCAGCTTCAGCTGCAGGTCCTCGCGCTCCGGCTCGCGCTGGAGCGCGGTTACCAGCGAAGCGGCCACCTCGGCGTAGAACCGCACGGCTTCGTTGGCGCCGAGCTTTTCCGGGTCGTGCATCTCGATGCCCGCACCGCCGATGGCCGACAGCGGATTCATCGCCAGGTCGTCGTGGCGCGGTGCGGGCGTAGCCGGGGACGCGCTGGACTCAGCCCTGGGAATCGCGGCCCGGGCGGCCGCGGACTTCTTCAGCTGGACGCGGACCATCCACCCGAACAGCGCCAGCGCGGCGGCGCCGAGCAGCCCGGACTGCAGGGTGCTGCCCCCGGAAGCCTTGGGGGTGGCCGTTGTCACGCAGTCCGCCGGCGCCGGGGCGCGCGGCCGTGCCCAGAATGGCGGTGCCTGCGCTGCAGCGCCGGCGCAGGCCAGGCTGAGCAGCGCTGCGGCCATCAACCGGGCATTCACTGAGGTCATTCTTGTCCAGTCACGCTTGAGCGGCGGCTAGAACTTTATACGACTTAAGTATTTTTACGACCAAGGTCCTATGGGGGCAACCCGGCCCCCGCTACAAGATAGTCCTCGCGTCAGGGGACTGTCATGCACAAATCAAATCCGCCGCCGGCATTCCCGCCCGGCGATGAGAGCCCGGCGGCGACAGCGTCGCGCGAGCGGTCGCGCGCGCAGCGCGGCGTGTCGCTGATCGAGGTCCTGGCCTCGCTGATGGTGACCTCGGTTGGCGTGTTGTCGCTGACTTCCCTTGAAGTCGTATCCAAGCGCAACCTGCGCGACGCCAGCCAGCGCCTGCAAGCCTCGCAGCTGGCCTACAGCCTGCTCGAACGGGTGCGGGCCAACAGCGTACCGGCGGCCCTGCGGGCCTATGTCGCCGGCGCCGGGACTGCGCTCGGGGGCGGCCGCCTGGGCGAGACCGCTCCTTCGCCCAATTGCAGCGACGCGACGTCGTCCTGCACCGCCGAACAAATGGCCGCCTTCGACCTGTGGCAATGGGAGCAGTTGCTGGATGGCGCCACCGAGCGGCTCGGCGGCACCGGCACGGGCCCCACCGGCAAGAAGGTCGGCGGCCTGACGCTGGCCACCGCCTGCCTGGCGGCGCCGGCGACCGGCGCCGGAGCGGCCGGGATGTATACGCTGAGCATCGCGTTCCGCGGCGACCAGGCGCTGCCGGACAACGCCGCCGACGCCTGCGGCCGCAGCGCCGTCTATAGCGACGGAACCCGCCTGTACGGCACCCAGGACCAGTACCGCCGCACGGTGACGGTGCAGGCCTGGATCGTGCCGGTGGCCGCACGATGAGCCGCGCGCGCGTCCGGCAGCGGGGGTTTTCGCTGATCGAACTGATGATCGCCAGTTCGCTCGGCATCGTGAGCGTGGCGGCGGTCGGCAACGTATTCCTCGGCGGGTCCAGCAACTACCGGCAGGACGAGAAACTGTCGCGCATGCACGACGAGCTCGCGTTCGCGATGACGCAGCTCACGCAGGACCTGGAGATGGCCGGCTTCTGGTCGCGGGTGCGCGACGGCGCGCTGATCGAGCGGCCGGGCTCCCTGACCGTGGGCAACGACTGTGGCCCGACCGGCTGGGCGGTGCAGGACCTCAGCTCGCTGGCGCTGGACGACAACCCGGCCGCGGCCAGCGCGAACCTGCTCCATCCCTGCCTGCCCGCGGCAGACGTGCAGGCCGGTGCCGACATCGTGGCGATCAAGCGGGTGCGCGGCCGCGCAGACGCCAGCGACACCGATGCCTCAGGCCTGGTGATCGGCCGCACTTACCTGCGCACCCACCAGGGCCTGGGCGCGCTCTACCTCGGTGGCGGCACCGCACCGGCGATGGAACAGCCTTACCAGGACTACGAATACCGCCCGCGCCTCTATTTCGTGCAGCCGTACACCGTCTCGCCCACGGAGTCACCGCGGGTGCCGTCGTTGTGCCGGATGGTGCTGCGCGCCGGCAGTCCGCCGTTCTTCGCGAAGGAATGCCTCGCGCAGGGCGTGGAGAACCTGCAGCTCGAAGTGGGCGTGGACAGCGACGGTGACGGCGTCGCGAACTTCTTCTCGCAGGCGCCGGCCGCCGCCGACCTTGCGCGCGCGGTGGCGGTGCGGGTCTACCTGCTCGTGCGCTCAGCGACGCCGGACCCCGGCTACCGCAACGACAAGACCTACTGGGTCGGCAATTCGCCGGCCTTGCAGCCGTCCGGCGATAACAGCCACTACTACCGCAAGACCCTGGCCAGCGAAGTGGTGCTGCGCAATACGCGCTCGCTGCAGGGACTGGGGTACCAGTGAACCGGCGCCGGCACGAGGGCGGCGTGGCGCTGTTCGTCTCGCTGATCATGCTCGTGCTGCTGACGGCGCTGGCGCTGTCGGGCTTCCGCCTCTCCGTCGGCGCGATGCGCAACGCCGTCGGCGAGGAACTCCGGATCGACGCCTTCCAGAACGCGCAATCGCTGATCGACATGACCCTGGCCGTGCCCGCCAACACGGCCGTGACCGGCCCGGTGGATCGCGCCAACTGCCTGCCCGGAGTGACGGACGCCGACTGCTTTGGCAACACCGTCTCCACGCCCGTCGGCATGGGCAGCGCCGGCATCTCGGTGAAGGTGCGCCGCCTGGCGCCGGAGTTCGCTCCGCCGCCGCGCGGCACCGGCTACAGCGCGGTGAAGTTCTCCGCGGCGCAAATGCAGGTCGAATCGCGCTACGACGCCACCAGCTACGGCTGGGGCCGCGACCAATTGCAGGAAGGTGTCGCGGTCATCGTTCCGGCCAACGAATGAACACCCGCAGTGCCGTGGCGCTCGCCGGAGCCGTGCTGGCGGGAGCCACCGCGGGCACGGTGCGCGCGGCCGACTCCGACATCTACGCCAACCGCGTGCCGCCGGCGCTGTCGCAGCCGCTGGTGATGTTCAGCGTCGATGCCCGCAAGGCGCAGCAGGCCGTGTACGCCGGCTGCACCCTGGTCGGCGCCGGCGCGGCGATGTGCGCGCCCGCGAAATATTTCCGCGACAACTGCCCCAGCTGCGTGCTGCCGACCGCACTGGCCTCGTTCACGTACTTCGACGCGATCCGGTTGTCGATGCGCATGGCGCTGCTGCAGACCAGCGGCGTGCAGGTCGGCCTGATGCTGAACCACGGGCAGGACGCGGCCTGCGCCGGCCCTCGGCCGTTGCTGCCGCTCGGCCTGCAGCGCTGCAGCAACGGCGCGTACGTCGCCGCCGGCATCAAGCCGGTGGACCAGCTGGTGAACCTGTTGACCACGCCCTCGAGCCTCGCGCCGGGCGCGAACCTCTCGCCGTTCCTGGCCAAGCTCGACAACCTGCCCGCGGCCGGCTCGGCGCCGTGGCAGGGCAAGGAGCTGTTCTTCGAGTACTTCCGCTACCTCACCGGTCAGGGGCTCTACAACGGCCACAACGGTTACACCGACTACGGCACCAACAACACGCTCAACCTCGACCTCGACAACACGGCGGCAAGCTGGGACGTGACGGCAGAGGTGCCAGCGCTCGGCAAGTACCTTTCGCCGCTGACCGTGTCGCTGCGGTGCAGCCGCCTCTACACCATCAATTTCCTGATGGACGTCACCTCGAACGACGGCGACTCCGACGCCGCGATCACCGCGGGGCTGGCCGGCGGCGGCATGGACGGCATCAGCCTGGCGGGCGCCAGCAACAAGCTCGCAACCGTGGTCGGCTGGCTGCACGACGCCGACCTCGCGCGCTCGCCCAGCGCATTCGGCACGGTGCCGCTGCTCGAGGGCACGCAGAACGTCACGTCCTATTTCTACGTGCCGCCGACGCCGCGCAACAGCAGCCCGGCGACCTTCGACGCCACCACCACCGAGTACGCTTCCAGCGGCGGCACGACGCGGCCGCTGCCGCTGCCGCTGGGCGAGGATCCGGCTGCGCTGGTGGATTCGCTGCGCAGCCTGCTCGGGCAGGTGGTCAGCGTCAGCACGACCTTCGTCGCACCCTCGCTGGCGACCAACGCCTTCAATCGCGCCGAGACGCTGGACAGCGTCTACCTCACGCTGTTCCAGCCGGACCTCGGCCTGAAGCCGTTCTGGCCGGGCAATGTGAAGAAGCTGAAGCTCAAGGCCTTCGACACGACTTGCGCCGCCGGCGACACCGGCTGCACGCCCGGCCGCGAAGTGCGGATGGTGGATGCGAACGGCAGCGAGGCCACTTCCTCGGACGGGCGCATCCGCCAGGACGCGCTCACCTTCTGGTCCGACGGCAGCACGATCGCGGCAGATCCGGCCAACGGCGTGATCGCCGGCCGCGATGGCCGCGCCGTGACACTCGGCGGCGCGGGATCGAGGATTCCCGGCACGCCGGGAATGTCGAACTCGGCCGCGGGCGCACGGCAGCTCTACCTTTACGCCAGCGGTCACGCCGAACTGCAAGCGTTGAACGCCGACCTGACGACGGCAGTAACCGTGCAGGGGTCGCTCGGTGTCGGAAGCACGCCCGAAGCGCTGGCGCTGCTGACTTACATTCGCGGCTACGACTTCGCGACGCCCAGCGCGGTGCGGCCGTGGCTGATGGGCGACCCGATGCACAGCCGGCCGCTGCCGATCAACTACGGCGCGCTGGGTGGCTACAGCAAGACCAATCCCGCCATCTACATCGCGGTCAACACCAATGACGGCTTCCTGCACTTCATCCGCAACACCACCGCCGGCGGCGCCGAGAACGGCGGCGAGGCCTGGGCGTTCATGCCGTTCGAGATGCTCGCGATCCAGCAGAAGCTCGCGCTGAACGCGCCGACACCGGCGCGCGTGGTTGGCTTCGACGGCGTGCCCACCGCCTATATGCGCGACGTGAATGGCGACGGCACGATCCAGTCGGGCGACGGCGACCGCGCCTGGCTGTACGCCGGCATGCGTCGCGGCGGCCGCGTGCAGTACGCGCTGGACGTGACCGACCCCACCGTGCCGAAATTCCAGTGGCGCATCGGCAACGACACCATCGACTTCCCGGAGCTGGGCTACACCTTCTCGCAGCCGCGCGTCGCGCGCGTGCGCACCGGAAGCGGCGCGAGCGGCGTCACCACGCGCCCCGCCGTGTTCTTCGGCGGCGGCTACGATCCCAACAAGGACTACACCGGCACTCTGCTCGGCCTGTTCCAGAACAGCCAGACCTCGACCGGCTCGATGGGCACCGACGACAGCATGGGCAATGCGATCTACGTGGTGGACGCCGAGACCGGCGCGTTGATCTGGAAGGCCGTGAAGGGCGCCAGCACCGGCGCGGCCAGCGACGCGCGCGTCTACACCCACGTCGAACTCAAGGACAGCATCCCGTCCGCGCTGACCGTGGTGGACACCGACGGCGACGGCAACGCCGACCGCATCCTGGTCGGCGACACGGGCGGCAACCTGTGGCGGGCGGATCTCAAGGGCGATCCGCGCGACTGGACCCTGACGCTGGTCGCGCAGCTCGGGCGCCACGCTGCCGGTGCGTCCGCCAAGGGCGACGACCGCCGCTTCTTCCACGAACCGGACCTGGTGCTGGCGCGCGATGCGGCCGGCCCGTACGACGCGATCGTGATCGGCAGCGGCGATCGCGAAGACCCGCTCGACTACGGCCGCGCGCGCAGCGCCGCCGGCGTGGAGACGTTCACCGAAAATGGTCTTTACGTGATCAAGGATCGGCGCACCGCGGTCGGCAGCGCGGCCGGCATCACGCCGCTCACGCCCACCCAGCTCACCGATGTCACCAGCGACTGCCTGCAAACCAGTGGCTGCACGCCGGACCTCGGCGCGGGCTGGCGCGTACGGCTGACGGCAACCCCCGGCGAAAAAATCCTGAGCTCGGCGCTGACCGCGGCCAACCGCGTGTACTTCACGAGCTACCTGCCACCGGACATGCACAACACGACGAGCTGCACGTCATCGGAAGGCAGCGGCCTGTTCTACACCGTGTCGCAAGCCGATGGCACGGCGTCGTTCAACTACAACACCGCGGACGGCGCGAGCAGCACGGGCGGCGCCAACTCCGCCGCCGACCGCGCGCGGCCGCTGGCCAGCGCCGGCATCCCGGCCTCGCCGGTGTACGTCAACGTCGCCGATTCCGCGAGCGTTGGCGGCTCGGTCAAGTGCGTGCTCGCCTCCGATCTGCAATGCCGCAGTGGCACGGGCGCCACGCGATTCCGCACGTTCTGGAACCGCACCGAGCAATAGCGGCGGGCCCGTTGCGGCGGGCCCCCCGCTCGGCTACTCCAGGGCGAAGCGCGTGTAGTCCTCGGTGAAGATGGTTTCGCCCCCCGGCTCGCGCAGCACGAGTTGCTGCCGCTTCGGCAGGCCGGTGAGCGGATCCAGCCACAGCCGCACGCTGCCCGCAGTGACACCGCCGATCACGAGGTCGTAGCCGAAGGACATCGCGCCCTGCAGGTCGCCGCCCAGCGCGAACGTTGTCGGGCGGAAATTTTCGGTCACGGCCCAGGCGTCGAAGCCGTCGGCGGCGTGATCCGGCAACTGCAGCTCTGCGAGCCGCAGCACGTTGTGCAGCAGGCCCATGCGCAGCGCGCCGGCGAGCAGCGCGTGATTGGACTCGCGCCCGGTGCCTTCTGTGCGCGGCCGCCCCGCCGCCTTCATCTCGGCCGCACGGCCGTCGGAGGAATACGCCAGCACGGCCGGCTCTCCGCGCAGGTCGCCACGCCAGCTCGCGCTCGCGCGATTTCGTTCCTTCAGCTCCAGCGTGCCGCTCAAGTGCAGGGAGGTCAGGCCGCTGGCCTGCACCTGCGCCTCGATCGTGACGTGCGGCGCGGCCAGCACGCGCGCCTCGAGCTGCGCGAGCAGCCGCTGCGGATCCTCGCCCTGCGCCTGCGCCGCGCGGGCCGCGAGCAGCAACACCACCGCGGCATTTCTGGAGGCCCGCATTCGCGGGCATGACAACGCGCGGCTCAGCGGCACAGGGGTCCGATGCAAGGCAGGCTGGGCAGCGCGCCACCGGGTTGCGACGGGTTTTCGTTCAGCGGATCGCGGTCGTTGCCATTGCGGCGCAGGTCTTCCAGCTCGACACGCAGCACCAGCGGCCCGCTGAGGTTGCCCGGCAGCTCGTGCTTGTCGTTGAAGCGGCTCCAGTGACTGTTGGCGACGAAGTCGAAGTGGTCGCCGATCACGACGCCGAGCGTGGGTTCGTCGAAATAGGTTGCGCCCGAGGCCAGTACGCGCGCGTGGCGCACGCGCCGGCCGCCATCGTCGATCTCCAGCTGCACGACGCGATGCGGCCGCACACCGTTCTGCACGGCGACGAGGTCGTCGTGATAACGGTACAGGCCGTCGATGCCGTAGACGCAGATGTCGCTGCCAACGTCGAGTTTCCGCAGCGTGCGGCTGTTGATGTCGTAGCGGAACAGGCCTTGCACATAGTCGGCGATGAACAGGAAGTTGCGGTTGCGGCCCTGCACGACGCCCTGCGGCGAGACCAGCTCGCCCGGCTGGGTCAGGGCCTCGAACTTGCCGCTGCTGGTGTCGAGCGAATACAGGATGCCGGCCTTGTTGTCGGTCGCATAGATCGTGCCGTTGCGCGCGAGCGCGAGGTCGCCGAGCTGGTGCGCCGCCGCGCCGTCCTCGAGCACGTAGCGCCGGCGCCGGTCGCCGCTGCGCAGGTCATAGGCCAGCACGGCCGAGCGGCCGAGGTCCTTCGGATCGCCGACTTCCATCTCGGGAATCGCCGCCGATGCCACCCACAGCAGGTGCCGGTCCGGGTCGGTGACCATGCCGAGCGCCGCCCACAGCGAGCCTTCGCCCGGCAGGACAAAGTTTTCGTCGCGCCCGGCGCGCTTGATCTTCTGGATGCGCCGCTGCCGCGCGCTGCCGAGGTAATAGGTGTCGGTGTCCTCGTCGAAGGCGAGCCCTTCCGGGATGTAGGTCGGCCGGTCGCTGATCTGCAGCACGGTGCGCACGCGCCCGGCGGGCTTGGCGTTGCGCGCGAAATCCTTGCCGATGTCCGTGAAACGCTCGGAGCCCTTGAGCCCCGCGAAGTCGGCATCGCCAGCAGGGTCGTAGGACAGGCCCATCGCCACCAGTTTCTCCAGCGTCGCCATCGCATCCTTGCGCTCGCCGCGCAGCGCCAGTGCCGCGGCGAGGTTGTACAGCGCCGCCGGGTGCCCGGGCCGCACTTTCAGCGCCTCGCGCAGGCGCAGCTCCATCGCCGGGTAATCCTTCGCCTCGTGCGCAGCGGTCGCCGCCTTGAACAAGTCCACGAACTGCGGCGCAGGGTCGGCAGCGGCGAGCAGCGCGAGGCCCAGCAGGAGCATCCCGAAAACATTTGGCTTCATGGCCGCTAATCTAGGCGAAAAGGAGCAGCAATGAACGAGGCGAACCTCTCACCGCGGCCCGTGTCGTATTCGGCCGTGCAGGAACAGGTCTACATGGTGTTCCCGAACGACCTGAACTCGAACGACACCGTGTTCGGCGGCCTGATCATGGCGCAGATGGACCGCTACGCCGCGGTCTGCGCCGACCGGCATGCGGGCGGCGTCTGCGTCACGGTCGGCGTGGATGAAATGCACTTCATCGCCCCGGCGGGACGCGGCGATGTCCTGATCTTCAACGCCGCGGTCAACCGAGCGTGGAAGACTTCGATGGAGATCGGCTGCAAGGTCGAGGCGGTGAAGGTGGGCGGCGGCGAGCGCCGGCGCATCCTCTCGGCCTACCTCACCTTCGTGGCCCAGGAATCGCCGGGCGTCCCGAGGCGCGTGCCACCACTGATGCCCGAGACGCCGCTTGAGAAACACCGCTACGAGGAAGCGCAGCTGCGCCGAGAATTGCGGCTCAAGCACGCGCAGGACCTGGACCGGATCCGCGCCGCGGCGGGCCTGCCGGCCTCGGGCTAACAGGATGCTGGGCTTCCCCCGCTTTCGCGGGGGTCAGCCCAGCCTGCGTCAGGGTTTCCTGGGTGCGTCCGGCTGCACGTCGGGATTGCCGGCGGCGAATTCCGGTCGGACGCTCAGGCGCCTGGCCAGCGCATACAGCCGCGGAAATCCGCTCGTGTCGCACTTGAAGCGGTCGACGTTGTAGACCTGTGGCACCAGCACGCAGTCCGCCCAGGTGGCCGACTCGCCGAACACGAAATCCTTGAGCGGCAGCGCGGCGCATTCCTGCTCGAGCGCGCGCAGGCCGCGCTCGATCCAGTGCCGCAGCCAGGCATCCTTGCGCGGCTCGTCGATGCCGAGGGTCTCGCTCATGTACTTCAGCGGCCCGGTGTTCTGCAGCGGCTGGATGTCGGACGCGATCACGTGGCAGAACGACAGCAGCCGCGCCCGCGCCTGCGGCTCGGCGGGTACCAGCGCCGGCTGCGGTAATTTCGCCTCGAGGTAGTCGAGGATCGCCAGAGACTGGCCGATGCGAAAGTCGCCGTCCACCAGCAGCGGCACGCGCGCCTGCGGATTCAGCGCAGTGAACTCGGCCTTGTACTGCTGGCCGCCGTCCTGCACCAGGTGGATCGGGATGTACTCGTATTCCTGCTTCTTCAGGGCGAGCGCAATCCGCACCCGGTACGAAGCCGAGGAGCGCCAGAACGAATAGAGCTTGAGCATCAGGCCCCGAGCCGCCGGGTCACGGACCGCCGGGTCGCTTGCGACCCGGTCACGGGTATCTCTCGACGGCCTGCTCGATCGCGCCGAAGATGCTGGCGCCCTGCGCGTCCAGCATCTCGATGCGCACGCGATCGCCGAATTTCAGGAACGGCGTCTTCGGCTTGCCATCCCGCAGTGTTTCCACCGTGCGGACTTCGGCGAGGCAGGAATAGCCCGCGCCGCCCTCCTCGATGGACTTGCCCGGGCCGCCATCGGCGCCGCGGTTGCTGACCGTGCCGCTGCCGATGATGCTGCCCGCGCATAGCGGCCGGGTCTTCGCGGCGTGCGCGACCAAGGTTCCGAAGTCGAAGGTCATGTCGGTGGCCGCGTCGGGCTCGCCGAGCTTCTTGCCGTTGAGGTGCGAGAGCAGCGGGCGGTGCAGCTTGCCGCCCTGCCAGGCCGCGCCGAGTTCGTCGGGCGTGACCGCCACCGGCGAGAACGCGCTCGAAGGCTTGGACTGGAAGAAGCCGAAGCCTTTGGCCAACTCGTTGGGAATCAGGTTGCGCAGCGACACGTCGTTCACGAGCATCACGAGGCGCACGGCCGCCAGCGCCTGCGCGGCACTCGCGCCCATCGCCACATCGCCGGTGACCACGGCGACTTCCGCCTCGAGGTCGATGCCCCAGGCTTCGTCCGCCATGCGGATCGGATCGTACGGCGCGAGGAACGCATCCGAGCCGCCCTGGTACATCAGCGGGTCGGTCCAGAACGAAGCCGGCATCTCGGCGCCACGCGCCTTGTGCACCAGCTCGACATGATTCACGTAGGCCGAGCCATCGGCCCACTGGTAGGCCCGCGGCAGCGGCGAGTGGCAGTCGCGTGCATTGAACTCCGCCGTGCCCGCGATCCTGCCGCCATTGATCTCGTCCGAGATCGCCTGCAGCAGTGGCGCGACGGCGTCCCAGTCGTCGAGCGCCTTCTGCAGCGTTGCCGCGCGGGCCGGCGCGGGCGCACAGGACTTGAGGTCGCGCGAGACCACCAGCAGGCGGCCGTCGCGGCTTCCGTCACGCAGCGTGGCAAATTTCATGGGTAATGAAATCAATCGGGGTCTGACCCCGATTATTTCCCGGCCCAGCTCATGTGGTATTCCGCGTTCTCGACGCTCGTCGCAGGCGCATCCACCTCGAGCGCATCGCGCGCATCGATCATCACCGCGTATTCGTCGGTTGCGGGCTTGTCCTGCTTCAGCATCTTTTTCAGCGCCTTCGGGTGCGGCCCGTGCGTGAAGCCGCAGGGATGCAGCGTGACCATGCCGGCGTGGATGTTGTCGCGCGAGAAGAAATCGCCTGCGTGGTAGAACAGGACTTCGTCGTAGTCGTCGTTGTTGTGGAAGAACGGCACCTTGATCGCGCCCGGGTCCGTCTCGAACGGCCGCGGCGCGAAGGTGCAGACCACGAAGCGGTTCGCCACGAACGTGGTGTGCGCGCTCGGCGGCACGTGGAAGCGGTGCGACATCAGCGGGCGGATGTCCTTCACGTTGATCCGCACCGGGTGCAGGTTGCCATGCCAGCCCACCGCGTCGAGCGGGTTGAACGGATACACGACCGTCGAGATCTCGTTGCGGCGCTTGATCTTCACGTGCCACTCGCCGGGCTTCGCGGCCTGCGCCTTGAAGGCCTCGTCGATGGCGGGGATATCGAGCATCGCCGGGTCGAAGATCGCGTGCTCGCCGACCAGGCCCTTGTCCGGCAACTGGTAGCTGCTGTTGGTGGCCTCGATCAGCAGCATCGTCACCGGCGCGGCGCACTCGATGCGCCACATCGTGCCGCGCGGCAGCACGACGTAATCCCCGGCCGCGATCGCCAGGTGACCGTGATCGCAGAACAGCTCCGCGTGGCCGGCGTGCACGAACAAGAGCTCATCGCCATCCGCATTGCGCGCGAGGTGCGCCATCGAGACCTTGCACACCCAGTACCGCATGCGGACGTGCGCGTTGTGCAGCACGTCGTGGGCGTGCCACGGCGAAGCACCGTGCGACCCGAGCTTGGCGAGGTCGAACGCGCGCGGCTTGAGCGGGCCATCCCATTTCGTCCATCCCGTCGGCGGGCGCGGATGGTAGAAATGCGCAGCCGGGCCGAAGAAGCCCTCCTTGCTCATTTCGCGCTCGACCGTGCCCTCGGGCAGGTCGGCGTGGGCCTGCCGCGAGGACGTGCCCTCGATGTGCGGGCGGTAAATCCACTTCTTCATGTCGGTCTCGATCCCTCGCCGCGCCCGGGCGCTACGCCGGCTCTTTGAGCACGCCGCGGCGGATCTGGTCTTCCTCGATGCTCTCGAACAGGGCCTTGAAGTTGCCTTCGCCAAAACCCTCGTTGCCCTTGCGCTGGATGATCTCGAAGAAGATCGGGCCGATGACGGTGCTGGTGAAGATCTGCAGCAGGATGCCTTCCTCGGGCGCGCCGTCGATCAGCACGCGCAGCGCCTTGAGCTGCGCCACGTCTTCCTGGTGGCCCTTCACGCGCCTGGCGATGCCGTCGTAATACGACTCGGGGGTGTCCATGAACGTGACGCCGCGCGCTCGCATCGCCGCCACGGTCTTGTAGATGTCCTTGCTCGACAGCGCTATGTGCTGGATGCCCTCGCCACGGTACTGCCTGAGGAATTCCTCGATCTGCGACTTGTCGTCGGAGCTTTCGTTGATCGGGATGCGGATCTTGCCGCAAGGGCTGGTCATCGCGCGCGAGACCAGCCCAGTCTGCTTGCCCTCGATGTCGAAGTAGCGGATCTGCCTGAAATTGCCGATGCGCTCGTAGAAGCCGCTCCACACATCCATGTTGCCGCGCTGCACGTTGTGGGTGAGGTGATCGAGGGTGTCGAGGCCCACGCCCTTCGGATTGCGGTCCACGCCCTCGATCCAGCGGAAGTCCACGTCGTAGAGCGAGTGCTCCGGGCCGTAGCGGTCGATGAAATAAAGGACGCTGTTGCCGATGCCGTAGACGGCCGGCAGGCGCAGCTCCATGTAGCCCGGGCGTGCGTCGAAGGGCACCGCGCCCTGGGCCACGGCGTATTCGTAAGCCTTCACGGCATCCTTCACTCGCCAGCCCATTGCGCAGGCCGCGGGGCCGTGCGCCATCGCGAACTGGTGGAAGTGCGTGTACGGCGTGCCGTTGACCAGGAAGTTGATGTCGCCCTGGCGGAACAGCGTGACGTCCTTGCTGCGGTGCTTCGCCACCGCCGTGAAGCCGAGCAGCTCGAACAGCGTGTGCAGTTGCGAGAGGCCCTGCTTGTCGGGCGCGGTGAACTCGACGAACTCGAAGCCGTCGCTGCCGAGCGGGTTCATTTCTTTCTGCGTAGGCTGCGCAGGCTGCGTGGGCATTACATGTTTCCTGCGAGCTTGGTGACGCTTGGGCTGTCCGCCTTCGGCGCGAACAGCGGCGCATGCAGGCCTTTCTGCCTGGCTTCCGCGACCAGCCCCATCAGGTCCATGCGCGCGAGCTCGTACAGCTCCCGCAGGTCCTCGAGGTAGTAGTACAGCGGCTGCATGATGTCGATGCGATACGGCGTGCGCAGCGCATCCGTGATGTTGAAGCGCTTGCGCTGCGGGGTGCTGTTGAAGGCGTACGCCGTCTCGCCGATGGACGACAGGATGCCACCGCCATAGATGCGCAGCGGCTTGCCCGGCGGCTGGATCAGGCCGAACTCCACCGTGAACCAGTACATGCGCGCCAGGAACACGCGGTCTTCCTTCGAGGCCGCCAGGCCCAGCTGGCCGTAGGCGTGGGTGAAATCCGCGAAATACTTGTTGGTCAGCAGCGGTGTGTGGCCGAAGATCTCGTGGAAGATGTCCGGCTCCTTCAAGTAGTCCAGCTCATCGCGCGTGCGGATGAAGGTCGCGGCGGGGAACTGGCGGTTCGCCAGCAGCTTGAAGAACTCGGAAAACGGGATCAGCGCCGGCACGTAGGCCACTTCCCAGCCGGTCTCGCGCTTCAGGATCTTGCTGATCTCCGGCAGCTGCGGGATGCGGTCGGACGGCATCTTCAGCAGGTCGATGCCCTGGAAGAATTCGTCGCAGGCCTTGCCCTGGATGGCCTGGTACTGGCGCTCGTACAGCGTTGCCCAGATGCGGTGCTCCTCGTCCGTGTACTGGACGATGCCGCTGGAATCGGGCGCTCGAGCCACATACTTCGTGCTCTTGCCCATGGGAGTGACCTCGAAAGTCGTAGACCGTGATTATAGGTCCGCGAACCGGTCCGTGGCCGCGACCAGCCGGCGCAGGATGCCGGGCTCGCTGGCGGCGTGGCCGGCGTCCTGCACGATCTGCAGGTCGGATTCCGGCCAGGCGCGGTGCAGGTCCCAGGCCGACTTGAGCGGGCAGACCACGTCGTAGCGGCCCTGCACGATCACGCCGGGAATCTTGCGGATGCGGCTGACATTTTCGAGGATCCAGTTCGGGCTCTCGAAGAACCCCTTGTTCACGAAGTAATGGCACTCGATGCGCGCGAAGGCCTCGGCGAACTTGTCCTCGCCAAAGCGGCGCACGAGGTCTTCGCTCGGCATCAGCTTGCTGGTCGAGCCTTCCCAGATGCTCCAGGCCTTGGCCGCCGCGCTGCGGATGCGCGCATCGGGGCTGGTCAGGCGCCGGTGGTAAGCCTGCACGAGGTCGCCGCGCTCGGTGGAGGGTATCGGCTCGAGGTATTTCTCCCACGCGTCCGGGTACAGCCACGAGCAGCCTTCCTGGTAGAACCAGCGGATCTCCTCGGGGCGCAACAGGAAGATGCCGCGCAGGATCAGGCCCTTCACGTGCCAGGGATGCGTGAGCGCGTACGCCAGCGCCAGGGTCGAGCCCCAGCTGCCGCCGAACACGACCCACTGCTGGATGCCGAGCAAGTCGCGGATGCGCTCCATGTCCTCGACCAGGTGCCAGGTGGTGTTGTCGGTGAGCCCCGCGTGCGGAGTGGACCGCCCGCACCCGCGCTGGTCGAACAGCACGATGCGGTACTTCTGCGGATTGAAGAACTGCCGGTGCCAGGCCTCGACGCCGCCGCCGGGCCCACCGTGGCAAAAGACCACCGGCTTGCCCTGGGGGTTGCCACATTCCTCGACATGGATTTCATGGATCGGCGAGACCTTCAGGCGGTGGACGCGAAAAGGCTCGGTGATGGCGTAGGGGTCGGACATGCGGGAATCCCGGTGGAACGACCCATCATCGCCCAAGGTCTTGATTGCCGGGGCTTACCCGGTCGGATAGAGTCGTTGGCGCTGAAGGTCTGGGGATGCGGTGGTCATGAGACGGGTATTGAATGCGGGCGCAGCGCTCTGCTGCATTGCGGCGGCTTTTGCCGCGGCCGCGAACCCCGACGACCCGGTTGCTTCCAGCAGCCTGCCGACGATCAACGCCGAGTTCCCGCGTCCGGACGTGCTGGCGCCGAACATCGCGTTCTGGACGCAGGTCTTCTCGCAATACTCGGCTTACCAGAGCATCATCCACTCGCAGGACGCGCCGCAGAAGATCTACGCGGTGCTCGATTTCCGCGACGACCGCGACCGGCTGGGCGAAACCGCGGCGCGGCGCACGCAGATCCGCACCGAGAAAGCGGTCGAGCGCGAAGTGGACGGCTACCTGCGCCACGTGCAGCTGCTCAGCAAGACCCCGGAAAAACTCTCGCCGGTCGAGCGCAGGCTCTACGACATGTTCGCCGACGGCACCGACCCGGACCGCTGGGCCAAGGCCATCGGCCGCTTCCGCGCGCAGCGCGGGCTCAAGGAAGCCACCGAGCGTGCGCTGAACGTCTCGGGCTCTTATTTGCCGAGGATGGAAGAGACCTTCAAGGCGAAGGGCCTGCCGGTTTTGCTCACGCGCCTGCCGCTGGTCGAGTCCTCGTTCAACGTCGAGGCCTACTCCAAGGTCGGCGCCGCCGGCCTGTGGCAATTCATCCCCTCTTCGGCGCGCATCTACATGCGGCTGGACGAGGCGGTGGACGATCGCCGCGACCCGTGGACTTCGACCGAGGCCGCCGCGCAGCACCTGAAGCAAGACTACGCGGTGCTCGGCAACTGGCCGCTCGCGATTACCGCCTACAACTTCGGCCGGGACGGCCTGGCCCGCGGCCTGCGCGAGGTCAAGGGCACGCAACTGGACGACCTGCTCACGCGCTGGGACGGCAAGCGCTTCGGCTTCGCCTCGCGCAATTTCTACTCGGAGTTCATCGCGGCCAGCGACGTCGAGCGCGACTACCGCACGCATTTCGGCGATATCCAGCGGCGCGACCCGATCGACTTCGAGTCCGCCCAGACCACGCACTTCGTGGCCTACGAATCGCTGCGCCACTGCGCCGCCGTGGACGAGGAAACCTTCCGCTCGCTGAACCCGGGCTTCCGCCCCGAGGTGCTCGACGGCCGCCTGTACGTGCCGCCGCAGACCACGATCCGCGTGCCGGTCGGCAAGGGCGAGGCGTTCAAGGCCGCGTACCAGTTGCTCGGCGACGACCAGCGCTTCGGCCAGCAGCGCTTCTACTACGTGCGCTACCGCGTGCAGAAAGGCGACAACCTCGGCGCCATCGCGCGCCGGTACGGCGTGGGCGTGTCCTCGCTCAAGGAAGCCAACGGCATCGGATCGCGGACCTTCATCCGCGCCGGCCAGTTCCTGCGCATCCCGCCGCGCGGCGGCGCACACAGCGTCAAAGTCGCGGCGAAAGCCGAGCCGACGCCGTCCGTCGTCAACGGCATCACCTACCTGATGCACCGCGTGCGGCCGGGCCAGAACCTCTCCACGATCGCGGAGCAGTACCGGACAACCATCGTGACGCTGCGCCAGCTCAATGGCCTGGAAGAGTCGCAAGTCGTGCGCACAGGCACTACCCTGAAGGTCCCGTCCTACTAGCGGGTGGCCCGGGCAGCTTGCCCTGCGTTGACTCCCTGCCTTGCAGGGAATAAGCTCTATGACTCCTGATTCAGGTGTCATATCGGAGTAGCCATGGCCTCCCACGCGAACCCGCTGCCGCCCCCCGTCACTGCCCGTGGCGAAGCCACCCGTCGCCGCCTGTTGAACGCCGCCGAACAGGAGTTCGGCGCCAAGGGTTACCACGGCGCCTCCGTCAGTTCGATCACGCAGCGCGCCGACGTCGCGCAGGGCACCTTCTACCTGTACTTCCGCAGCAAGGAAGAACTGTTCCTCACGCTGGTGCGCGACATCGGCCACCAGCTGCGCTCGCATTCGGCGCAGGCGATTGCGAAGGCCGGCAACCGCGTCGAGGCCGAGCGCCTCGGCATGGAAGCCTTCCTCGAGTTCACCCACAAGCACCGCGGCCTGTACCGCATCGTGCAGGAATCGCAGTTCGTGGACCCGCAGGTGTTCCGCGAGTACTACGAGAAAATCGCCGAGGGGTACGGCGCCGCGCTCGATCGCGCCGCGCGCGACGGCGAGCTCACGCCCGGCGATTCCGAGGTGCGCGCCTGGTCGATGATGGGCATCGGCCATTTCCTCGGCTTGCGCTGGTGCCTGTGGCAGAAGAAGCAGCCCTCGAAGGAAGTGATCGAGGAAGTCATGCGCTTCGTGACCCGCGGCATGGGGCCTGGCAAAGCCTGATCCGATGGCGGTCATCGCGGGACTCGGCATTTACCTGCCCAACGGGCGCCACACTGCGGCCGACATTTCGGCGGCCTCGGGCGTGCCCGAGAACATCGTTCGCGAAAAAATGGGCCTTGCCCGCAAGACCGTGCCCGGCCCCGACGACCACACCAATGCGATGGGCGTGCACGCCGCGCGCGAGGCGCTGAAGGACGCCGGCGTCGCCGCCGCGGAGCTCGACGTCGTCATCTCGATGACGGAGGAGCACAAGGAATTCCCGGTCTGGACCGCGGGCATCAAGACCGCGCACGAGCTCGGCGCCTCGCGCGCCTACGCCTTCGACCTCGGCCAGAAGTGCGGCACAGCGGTCCTGGGCCTGAAGCTCGCCAGCGACATGATCAAGGCCGACGGCGTCAGCACGCTGCTGATCGCCGGCGGCTACCGCAACGCCGACCTGGTGTCGTATCAGGACCCGAACGTGCGTTTCCTCTACAACCTTGCCGCCGGTGGCGGCGCGGCGGTGGTGAAGGAAGACGGCCCGGGCTTCGAGATCCTCGGCGCCTCGTTCCGCACCGACGGCAGTTTTTCCGACGACGTGATCGTGCCCGTCGGCGGCACGCGCGAGCCGCTCACCGCCGCCAACCTCGCGCAATACCGCCTGCAGGTGCCGGACCCGGTGGGGATGAAGGCGCGGCTCGAGCAGAAGTCGCTTGAGAATTTCGTGACGGTCGTGCGCGAGGCCTGCGAACGGTCCGGCATCACGCCGGGCGAGGTCGCCTACGCCGCGGTGCTGCACATGAAGCGCAGCGCGCACCACAACGTGCTGTCGCGCCTCGGCATCCCGCTCGAGCGCTCCATCTATCTCTCGGACTATGGCCACATCGGCCAGGTCGATCCGCTGCTGTCGCTGAAGCTCGCGCGCGACGCCGGCCGCATCAAGGGCGGCGACACCTGCGTGCTGATGGCGGCCGGCATCGGCTATGTCTGGAATGCCATGTGCGTGCGCTATCGGGGCCGTGACCACGGCCACGCCGTGGCCGTCCCGGCATGAGCTTCGACCTTTCGGCGCGGCGCGCGCGGCTCTCGCCGGAACGGCCCGCGCTGCTCTGGCGCGGCCGCTGGCTCACCTACGCCGAGCTCGACCGGCGCGCCTGCACGCTGGCCGCGAGGCTCGCGGCCGAGGGCATCCGCGCTGGCGATCGCGTGTCGATCCTCGCGCTGAACCATCTTGCGCACGTGGACCTGCTGCTGGCGGCGCCCAAGCTCGGCTTCATCTACACACCGTTCAACTACCGGCTCTCGGCGGCGGAGCAGCAAGGCATCGCCGCGACCATCGAGCCCGCGCTGCTGCTGCACGACCGCGCGCACGAGGAAAAAGCCCAGGCCACCGGCGCGCGCCGGCTGCCGCTGGAGCGCTACGCCGACTGGCTCGCCAAGCCGGCGGCCGCACTGCCCGCGCGCGAGCCGCAGGCCGACGACATCCACATGATCCTGTTCACGGGCGGCAGCACCGGCCTGCCCAAGGGCGCGCAGCTGCCGTATCGCCAGACCCACGCCAACGCCCAGAACACGGCGGCCGCGTGGAAACTCTCGGAGGACGACTGCGCGATCCAGGCCACGCCGGCGTTCCACGCTGCGCTCAACGTGCTCGCCACGCCGCTGTGGCATGCCGGCGGCCGCGTGGTCTGGAGCGAAACCTTCGACGCGGGCGATTACCTGCAACTGGCGGCGGAGCACCGCGCCAGCGTGCTGTTCATGGTGCCGACCATGTTCCAGATGCTTGTTGAGTGCGAGGCTTTCGCCGGCGCGGACCTTTCCTCGGTGCGCTTCGCGATCGCGGGCGGCGCGCCCTGCCCACCCGTGTTGCGCCAGGCCTTCGCGCGCCGCGGTGTCCGCTTCCAGCTCGGCTACGGCATGACGGAATGCGGCGTGAACTGTTTTGCGATGGATACGGACGAGGCGCAGCGTTTCCCGGAATCCGTCGGCCGGCCGATGCCGGGACTGGAGGCGGTGATCCGCACCGACGGCGGCGCGCCGGTTGCCGCTGGCGCCACCGGCGAGCTCACGCTGCGCGGCGCGATGGTCTGCGCCGGCTATTTCCGCAAGCCCGCGGAAACCGCAGCCACGCTGCGCGACGGCTGGCTGTGGACCGGCGACCTCGCGCGGCAGGACGACGACGGCCGCTATTACATCTGCGGGCGCCGCAAGGAGATGTATATCTCCGGCGGCGAAAACGTCTATCCGGCGGAGGTCGAGGCCGTGCTAAGCCAGTGCCGCGGCGTCTCGGAATGCGCCGTGATCGGGATCCCGGACGCGCGCTGGGGCGAGACCGGCCTGGCTGCCGTCGCCGCGCGTCCCGGCACGCAGCTATCGGTGGACCTGCTGCGCCACGAGCTGAAAAGCCGGCTCGCCGGCTACAAGGTTCCGACTGAATTCCTGTTGCTGGAATCGCTGCCGAAAACCGGGGCTGGCAAGATCGCCAAGCCCGAGATCCAGCGGCTGTACGAATCCTCGAGGAGATCCGCATGAAACACCGATGCCTTGCCCTGGCCGCGCTGCTGCTGGCGCGCGGCGCGCTGGCGCAGGAGCTCGCGCCGGAACCCGGCCGATACAAGCCCCTGTACCCGTCTTTTTACTGGACCGGCGGCTACGTGCAGGATGCGCGCGACAGCAGCTACGACCAGAGCGGCACGGACCGCGACAGCGCGACGCCGACGTATGGCGCAACGAGCTTCCCCGAGCGCGCGCTGGTGAATGCGTTCACTTGGCATTTCCCGATGTTCGAGAGCCAGGGCCTGCCGTTCTTCTCGAGCCGCATGCACCTGGCGCGCGTGACCCTGCGCTACGTGGACACGCGCACCGACGGAGCGCTGGCAACGTTTGCAGCCGATTCGTCCGACGACGCCGCGACCAACGCCGACAGCCTGAAGAACAACGGCAAGGGCGTGGGCGACCTGACGCTGGAGTTCGGCAGCTACCTGTACGGCGCGCCGTCCAGCGGCTGGCGCACCGGCGCACACTCGCCACTGAACGTGCTGCTGCTCGCCGGCGTCAACGCGCCGACCGGCGTCTACGAGCATGAATCCCCGAACAACGCCGGCACCAACCACTGGGCCTTCAGCGGCGCACTCGCCGCGCACTGGGACACGCCGTGGCCCGGCGGCTCGGTGGAGGGCGGTTACGCCTATCGCGTGCACTCGGTCAATTACCAATCGGACTTCGGCAACGAGGCGCCGTTTCGCGCGGGCGACGAGCGCCTGGCCGACCTGTCCATCGGCCAGCGCGTCTTCACCGGGCTGTACCTGTCGCTGTTCGCCACCGATCGCAAGGGCAAGCAGAACCAGTACCGCAACCTCGACTTCACGCCGAACGCGCCGCCGGCGCCGATGCCCACCGGCGGCAACTTCACCTCGCGCAATTTCCCCACGCCCGGCACGTATTTCGACGACGGCACCGCCCTGCGCAGCTATGGCGCCGGCGTGCAGTATTTCCTGGCGCAGCGCTGGCGCGTGTCGGTGGACTACACGCGGCCGCAGTCCGGCAGGAGCGGGCAGTTCATGCAGCCCTTCACCAACCGCCAGTGCACGGCCACGGGCGGCCAGGCATCGTCCACCTGCACCGACACGCAGGCGCCGGGCAGCCCGGTCCTGGTCGACGGCCTGGGCTCCGCGCGCAGCTACAGCTCCGACAGCCTGATGCTCACAGTCACCCACCACTTCGGCCTGGGCGACGCGTTTTCCTGCGCGGGGTGCCAGAAATGAAAATGAAAGCCCGGATCCTGCTTGCCGCGCTGTGCGCGGCGCTGCTGGCCGCCCCGGCCCACGCCGGCATCGTGTTCACGCCGCACCTGGGGGAGTACTCGCGCCTGCCCGCCGGCGAGTACACCGAGGGCACCTTCATCTTCACCGACATCCGGAGCATCTATAACCGCGACGGCAAGGAGGTCCACACCGGCGCGCCCTTCATCGGCGGCGGCGACGATGTCTTCGCCAGCCTGTTCCTGCTGAAGATGCTGTGGATCGGCAATCCGTTCCGCGACAGCCACGTGCCGATCCTGAGCTCGCACCCGCAATTCTGCCGCGGCATCGGCGTGCTCGGCTGGCAGCAGGGCAGCTCGGCCGTGGTCGCGCGCGACCTCACCGCGGGCCAATCCTCCGGCGCCAGCGGCCTCGGTGATTTCTACGCGCTCTGCGGCATCTATGGCGACGACCACGTCTGGGGACCGCTGCACTTCAATGCCCTGCTCGCCAACACGGTGAAGTTCCCGGTCGGGCGCTACGACACCGACGCCCTGCTCAACACCGGCACGAACTACTGGACCACCATTCCGCAGCTCGCCGGCCACGCCGAGCTGTTTGGCCGGCTGATCTTCGACGGCACCGTCGCGCAGCAGATCAACGGCGACAACGACTCGCCGAGCTTCGGCGGCCTCACGCCGACGCGGCCCGCCGACGTGCGCAACCTCGAGGGCAACATGGCCTTCAAGCTCAGCGAGCACTGGTTCGTGGATGCCGGTTACTCGTATCGCAAGACCGTGGGACCGAACTACTTCGACAAGTATTCGCTGAACCTGAAGGACCAGCCGATCCAGGCGCAGTCCGCCTGCGACAACACCAACAACGGCACCAACAATTCCCTCGGCGTGTCCTTCGTGGACGCGGGTTTGTGCAATTCCACCTCGGCGTTCTACATCTCGCCACAGCAACGCACCTACCAGGATCGCGGGATCATGGGCGCGCTGTTCACCACCGGGTTCTATTACATCTATCGCACCTCGGCCGTGGTGGCCGCGCGGGTGGCGATCCCGGTCAAGGGCCGCGGCGGCCAGATCGACGTGGTCTACGACATCTACAACGCCGATCCGGATCCGAACAATCCGGGCACCTACACGCGCAGCGCCAACTGCATTCCCGGCAGCACGCCGGGCACCTGCCTGACCACCGCCACCACGCAGAACACCGTGCAGGAGGCCGCCTCGGTGTCGGCCTCGCCGTACTACGAGCTGCGCTTCGTCTACCTGTTCTGGGCGCCGTGAGGGGGATGCGATGAAGACGAACAAGAACTGGGTCCCCGCTTTCGCGGGGATCGCGGCCTGGGCGGGGATGGCGGCGCTCATCCTCGGCGCGAGCGCTTGCGCGCCCCGCGAATGGCTGCTGCCGAAAGTCGGCATCGACCCGCCGGCGCTGCGCGATTTTCCCGCCGACTTCACGCCGCCGATCTCGAATGAAACCAACCAGCGCATGGTCGGCTTCGGTGGCAACGGCGGCGGCGTGCACCGCACGCCGGTGATCTTCATCCACGGCAACACCGTCTCGGCGCGTTTCTGGCTGCCAGCACGGGAACACCTGAAGGCGGCGGGCTACAGCGACGACGAGGTCTGGGCGCTGGGTTACGGCTGGGACAACGTGCGCTATTTCGACAGCGACGACCTGTCGGTGCCGAGCGTGGATCGCATCGTCACCAGCGTGATGGATTACCTGTCGAAGAAGACCGGCCGCCCCGTGCAACAGGTGGACATCGTCGGCCATTCGCTTGGCGTCACGCTGGTGCGGCAGTGGATGCAGCAGACCAACAACTGGCACAAGGTGCGCAACTTCGTCGGCGCCTGCGGCGCCAACCAGGGCGTGTGGACCGCCTGGCCCGATGCACGCGGACAGAACCGGGTCGTGTCGTTCGAGCTCGCGCCCGGCAGCCCGTGGCTCGCGCAGCTCAACCGCCACGGCGAGACGCCGGGACCGACGCGCTACATGACGCTGTATGACGGCACCGGCTGGGGCGATGTGCTGTTCCCGCCGCCGCACGAAAACGACAGCGCGCTGAAGGGCGCGTACAACCTCGCGTACAACGTCGAGCACGGCACGTCCTTCGACCACCTGCAGCTGCCGCGCCAGCCCGGCACGCTGGACGCCATGCTCGAGTTCTTCAAGAAGTCGCCCGAGCCCCTGCCCGAGGCGACGCCGCCGACGCTGGTGCGCGAGGGCGACAGCCTGCGCGCCGACCCGGCCAGCGCGCGCGTGCACTGCGCCACCGGCGGCCGCTACCCCGACCGCACCACGCCCAGCCGCGAACAGGTGCAGCTCGGCGAGCTGGCGCTGTATACCTGCTACGCGCACGATCCGACGACCGAGCTGTCGAGCCCGATGTCGCGCTACATGATGAAGGTGCCCGCCCAGGACGAGACGCTGCACCTTTTCGCCTCGCCGCGCGGCGGCGTTTACGAGCAGCCGGTGTCGGTCAAGCTGAGGGCCAGCGATCCCAATGCCTTCATCGTCTACACGACGACGGGCAACGTGCCGGACAGCGGCTCGCCCCTGTATGGCGAGCCGGTCTACGTGCCGGGGCCGCTCACGGTCACGGCCGTGGCCTACTCGCCCGATGGCCGCGTCAGCGCGCCCGCGAAGCTCGTCTACGACATCAGCCTCGAGAAAGCCGAGAGCGCGCACACGCTCGAGCGCCAGTTCGATTCGTCCGTGCCAGACCGCTACGCCGGCGAACGCAAGCTGGGCCGCTGAACATGAAACCTCCTGCGCGCATCGCGCTGGTCACCGGCGGCACCGGCGCCATCGGCACCGAGATCTGCCGCGCGCTTGCCAAGGCGGGCTGCCGCATCGGTGCATTGGGCCACCCTTCCGAAACCACGCGCATCGGCGCCTGGCAGGCCGCGCTCGGCTGCCCGGTCGTGGTGGAACTGTGCGATCTCGGCAACTTCGACGCCGCCGCCGCCGCGATCGCTTCCATCGAGCGCCAGCTCGGGCCGGTCGACATCCTCGTCAACGCCGCCGGCATCACGCGCGATGCGCGCCTTTCGAAGATGCACCCGCAGCAGTGGCGCGAGGTCATCAGCTCCAACCTCGACAGCGTGTTCAACGCCACCCAGCCGGTGTTCGAGGGCATGTGCGCGCGCGGCTTCGGCCGCATCGTCAACATCTCCTCGGTGAACGGCCAGAGAGGCCAGTTCGGCCAGGCCAACTACTCCGCGGCCAAGGCCGGCATGCACGGCTTCACCATGGCGGTGGCGCAGGAAGGCGCCGCGAAAGGCGTGACCGTCAACACAGTCTCGCCGGGCTACGTCGAGACGCCGATGACCGCGGCGATCAAGCCGGAGGTGCTGGCGAAGGTCGTCGCGAGCGTGCCGCTGGGCCGCATGGCACAGCCCGGTGAAATCGCGCGCGTGGTCGCGTTCCTGTGCAGCGACGAGTCGGGCTACATCACCGGCGCCAACCTGGCCGTGAATGGCGGCTTGTACATGTCATGAAAAGAACGGTCGCGTTTTCCGTCGGCTTCGCGGCGCTGGGCTATTTCGTCGACCTGTACGACATCGTGCTGTTCGGCGTCGTGCGCGTGAAGAGCCTGACAGAGCTCGGCCTCACCGGCGCGGACAACACGTCCTGGGGCATCGCGCTGCTGAACCTGCAGATGATCGGCATGCTCGTGGGCGGCGTGCTGTGGGGCATCGTCGGCGACAAGCTCGGCCGCCGCGTGGCGCTGCTCTCGACCATCGGCCTGTACTCGCTGGCCAACATCGCCAACGGCTTCATCGACAGCCCGCAGCAGTACGCCGTGCTGCGCTTCATAGCCGGCGTGGGCCTGGCCGGCGAGCTGGGCATGGGCGTGACGCTGGTCGCCGAGCTGATGCCGGCGAAATTCCGCGGTTACGGCACTACGGTCATTTCGTTCCTCGGGCTGGTCGGCGCACTCACCGCCTCGTACGTTGGCGTGATGTTCGAGTGGCGCACCGCCTACATCGTCGGCGGCGTCATGGGCCTGGCCGTGATGGCCGGGCGCTGGTACGGCCTGCGCGAATCGGATCTCTATAGCGTCCGCAAGGCTGCCGGGGCGCACGCCGGCGACATCACCCTGTTGTTGCGGTCCGCGCCGCGACTGCGGAAGTTTTTTGCCGTGATCGCCGTCGGCGTGCCGATCTGGTATGTCTCCGCGCTGTTCGTGAACCTCGCGCCGGAATACGGCAAGGCGCTCGCGCTCACCGAGCCGCTGACGGTGGCGCAGGCACTGCGGTGGCAGGCGCTGGGCCTTGCGCTCGGCAGTGCACTCACCGGCCTGGCCAGCGAATGGCTGGGCACACGCAAGCGCGTGATCCAGGCCTGCCTCGTCCTGCTGATGATCTTGCTGGCCGCGCTGCTGACACGGGAAGGCGCCAGTGTCAGCACCTATTGCGCGCTGATGTTCGCGATCGGCCTCGCGCAGGGGTACTGGACCGTGTTCGTGACCACCGCTGCCGAGCAGTTCGGCACCGACATCCGCGCGACCGTCGCCACTTCGGTGCCGAATTTCGTGCGCGCCACGATCGTGCCGGTCACGCTCACGCTGACCGCGATCTGGCCCGCGACCGGTCTGATTCCCGGCACCCTGCTGATCGGGCTGGTCGTGTTCGGGCTGGCCTTCCTCGGCCTCACTGCACTGCAGGAAACCTATGGCAAGAACCTGGACTACGTGGAATAGCGCGCTCGCCCTGTCACTGCTGCTCGCCACGAGCGGCGCGCTCGCGGCGCAGGCGATCCCCGACAAGCCGCAGGCCGCGGCCAAGCGTGTTTTTGCGGCCGACTTTCCGCACCTCGTCGACCACCAGTGGCCCGACTACGAGATCGGCGGTTTCGGCGGCATCGAGCGTGGCGCGGCGCGGCGACACGTGCCGCTGATCATGGTCCACGGCAACGACGTGGACCACGCCGACTGGTACCCGGTGCGCGACGACTTCAAGGCCGCGGGCTGGACCAACCAGGAACTTTGGGGCCTGGCGTACAACGGCGCGGGCGGTTCCAACGGCTCCGCGACGATGCGCACCAATCCCGAGCGGGACGCCGAGCACACGGAAGTCTGCGGCGCGGCGGGCTGCAATGCCGTGGTGACGAGCAACGACGTGAACGTTCCGGATCTCTACGACTTCGTCATGACCGTGCGCGCCTACACCGGCTCTGAGAAATTCTCGATCGCCGCGCACTCGCTGGGCGTCACGCTCGGACGCAAGCTGCTCAAGGTGCACCCGGAATTGCGGCGCGACCTCGTCGCCTTCGTCGCGATCGCGGGCGCCAACCATGGCACGAGCTTCTGTCCCGAGGGCTCGCAGGGCCAGCTCAATTCCTGCGACGAGATCGCGGCCGGTACGCCCTGGCTGGCCGAGCTCAATGGCCCCAACGGCGACGACGAAAGCTATGGCCCGGCGCAGTGGCTGACGGTGTACGACGGCACCGGCGCCGGCGATCCGGCTTTCGAAGGCCCGACTTACGCGCAGAGCCCGCTGCTGAAGGGCGCCGACAACCGCCAGTTTCCGGGCACGTACCACAACGATTTGCGGATCGATGCGCCGATCGTGGCGGAGTACCGGAAGTTCATCGAGGACGCCGAGATGCGGCAAGCGCGCGACGGTACGAGCGCGGGGTCGCTGTCGCCGGGCGTGTTGCTGGCGCTGCTCCTCGGATGCTGGGCTTCCCCCCGCTTTCGCGGGAGTCAGCCCAGCCTACGGCGCTACGCCCAGGATTACGGTGCCGCCTGCGCCGGCGTCAGGTTCATGTGCACCTTCCAGCTGCCGTCGCGCTGTTTTTTCCAGACATTGAGGTAGCGGCCCTGGCCGAGGCGCTTGCCGCCCGCGCCCGTCTCGTAAGCCTGCCAGTCGCCCCAGGTCACGCCCCAGCCGCCGGGTGCGAAAACTTCCGCGTAGCGCGGATCCCAGCTCAGCAGCAGCGGCGCGTTCTCGAGGCTTTGCGCCACGACATCGGGCCCGAGCGGCGGCTCGCCATCGAAGGTCAGCCGCACGCCCTGGCTGTCGAAGTAATCGTGGAAGGCCTCCGGCGCGCCTTTCTCGAGCACGCGCGCGGCGAACGCGCGATCGGCCTCGAGCAATCGGTCAGCTTCCACCGCCAGCGGGTTGCGCTGCTCGCCGAGATCCGCGGGCTGCGAACCCGCGGCCGCGGACTCTGGCGCCGCAGGGGTTCCCGCGCAGCCCGCAAACAGCAAGGCCGCGCACAACAGCAGCTGATGTGCGCGGCCTCGCATGGACAACCTACTTCTTCGCGAGCAGGTCGCGGATCTCGGTGAGCAACAGCTCTTCCTTCGTCGGCACCGGCGGCAGCGAAGGCGCCGCGGCCTCCTTGCGCTTCAGGCGCTCGATGCCCTTGATCAGCATGAAGATCGCGAACGCCACGATGGCGAAATCCAGCAGCGACTGGAGGAACTTGCCGTAGCCGAGCACGACGGCCGGGGCGGTGCCCGCGGCGTCTTTCAGCGTGATCGCGAGGTCCGAGAAGTCCATGCCGCCGACCAGCATGCCCAGCGGCGGCATCACCACGTCGCCGACCGCAGAGCTCACGATCTTGCCGAACGCGGCGCCGATGATGATGCCGACGGCCATGTCCACCACGTTGCCCTTGACGGCGAATGCCTTGAATTCATCGAGTACGCTCATGCGTCCTGCCCCTGTAGTTGTGTCATGAGATTCTAGCCCCCATGTCTTTCAAAGTGCAGCTACAGCGCTCGGGCCGGTGTTTCGACGCCGAGACCGCCGAGACCGTGCTCAACGCCGGCCTGCGCCAGGGATACGCGCTGCCGTTCGGCTGCCGCAACGGCGCCTGCGGTTCGTGCCGCGTGCGTCTCGTCGAGGGCAAGGTTGAGCATGCCGCGCCACCGCGCGCGCTGTCGGAAGCGGAAACCAGCGCCGGCTACGTGCTGATGTGCCTCGCGCACGCACACAGCGACCTCACGCTCGACCTGCACCAGCCCGAGTCGCTGGAGATGCTGCGCCCGCGCACGCTGCCGGTGCGTGTTGCCGGCCACCGGCCGCTGTCGCACGACGTGATCGAGTTGCGCGTGACCCTCCCGCGCGGCGAGGCGTTCCGCTGGGTGCCGGGCCAGTACGTGGATTTCCTGCTCGCCGACGGCCGCCGCCGCAGTTTTTCCATCGCCAACGCGCAGCCGGCTGACGGCACGCTGGGGTTCCACCTGCGCGTGACGCCGGGGGGCTTCTTCACGCACTACGTGCAGGACGACATGCCCGAGCGCGCGATCCTGCGTTTCGAGGGCCCGTTCGGCGCGTTCTACGTGCGCGAGGATTCCGCCCGGTCGGTGATCATGATGGCCGGTGGCACGGGCTTCTCGCCGATCAAGGCCATGCTCGAGCGCCAGCTCGCGCGGGGACTGAAACGGCCGTTTCACCTGTTCTGGGGCGCGCGCACCTCGGGCGATCTCTACCTGCACGAACTCGCGAGCTCGTGGGCGCAGCAGCACGCGGGCTTTCGCTACACGCCGGTGCTGTCGGAGCACGAAGCCGGCTGGAGCGGCGAAACCGGCTTCGTGCATGAAGCCGTGCTGCGCGCGCAGCCCGATCTCTCGGGCCACGAGGTCTACATGGCCGGGCCACCCGTCATGGTGCACGCGGGCAAGAAAGCTTTCGTCGCGGCCGGCCTCGACGCCGACCACCTTTATTACGATTCCTTCGACTACGCCTTCGAGACCTGGCCGGCGCTGGGTTGAGCGCGGCGCGAATCGTAGAGCGACAAAATACGTGAGAAGCGCGCCAGATTGAATGAGAACCGGCGCCAAAATAGGTGAGAAAAGGACGGGGCGCCGGGAGAATCCCGCTGTGTCCTGCGGCCACGTTATGCGACCTACTGATCAACTAGTTCCAAATCGGATTCGAGCACCCATGCCCGCTGCGTTCCGGTCGCGACGTACCACCACTGCCCGTCGGAATTTTTGATCGCCGCTTTGAGCTCCAGGGGCGTCATTTCGCTCACAGGCTGAGAAGAAGCGCTCAACTTCGGTCGGGATCTCAACATCCCACCCGCGCGCACCTTTACGGTACCGCCAACAGTCAGGGATGGCAGCACGTGCGGCGCAGCTGGCGCTGTCTCGGCGGCTGAAGGCAGCGTAGGTAGAGCAGTCGAGGCGGTGTGCGCTGATAGGGCTTCTTCCGCCGTCCTGGTTCTCAACGCCCCCAGCGATTTGGGCGTGACATTTAACGGCCGCCCCTGTGGAAAACGAGCAAACGTAACGAACTCGGCAAGTGATACATCTGGGTAATACCGCAAAGCGGCGCGCCGCTCGTATTCCTTCGCCGTAGTGCCGGTGATGAGCCAGAGCGGCGCTGTGATAACCGCAAACCAGCCGTGGGTAACTGTCGAGAGAGTTCCCAAGCTCATCCAGAGGGTCAACTGTCCATGCTGGGAATGGTAGGCGGCCAACGTAGCTTCCTCGATGTCCACGCGCTGGACCTCAACCAACCCGCCTTGAGTGAGGACTTCAAGACTCTGGTCCTTGGCCGCAATCAGTTCGCCTTCCGCACACCGCTGCCCGCTCTTGCAGTCGACCGCAACCCATCCACCCTCCGTCGAGTTCAAACCTTCGCGCGCGGTCGGCAACCAGCCATCTGGAGAGGGATCTGTGACGCATCCCGCCAAAGTGAGCTGTGTCGCAAGCGCCACTCCAAGCCTGAAGTCAGCGCGGGACATAGCGACTGTTCCAGAAAGCCTTCTCCATCGAAGGTTCACGACGCTTATAGACCGGCGCCAAATCCCGCAGCGCCTGCTCGGGATCCAGGATCAGCCGCGCCGCCTTTACGGGGTCTTCATCCGGCAGCCACTCATCACGCATCCATTCAAGGTAATAGCCGCGCGTGTCCAAAAAGAGTTCGTAATTCTCAGGATGAGCTGGAAGGCGATAGCTGAACGTAAGCTCATCTCCGGGAAGGGTGACAATGTCGACGCCCTGCGCCACCTTGCCATCCCTTCCTGTTACCGAGAGCGGTTCCAGTGGGAGCGGCTGAACCGGTCCTTCCAGCTTCGTCATGGCGATGTAATCGATTCGCCAATGACCTTTTGCGAGTCGCAGGCGTACCCGCGTATCGCCATGGCGCATCGCCGGCAGTGGCACGACCTTTACATCTGACGCCAGCGGTCCGTTCTCGTTGGTTTCGCCTGCAACTCGCCAGCCCGCGCCATCCGGCACCATCACTTCGATGCCTCCCATTGCTCGCGCGAGACCCTGTAGGGCATCACGTGCGTTGCCGTCACGCTCCGCCTCTGCCATCGCGGCGCCAGCGCTGCGACCTAGATATGCCAATCCCTGATAGAAAAGAAACGTACTCAGCAACGATTGCCGCGAGCTGATCACGATCCCCAGTGGCCCATCGGGTGAGGCCACGAAATCAAGATCAATGGTTTCTTTTGTTGCCAAGTCAGCTTTGTCCGCTTCGCTCCATCGCTCTTTTCCATCGAAATGCCGGATCGCGCCCAGGCAATCCCCCTCGGCAGCTCGGCATGACGCAGGTTCGGTAACGTTGCTGGCTCCCCAAAGCGTGCCGTCCTGGCCTGCGACAACGCGTCCTCCTCCCGGTCGACGCGCGGCAAGCACGTGCACATAGCGGGTAATGTGCGTCTCCAGCGCCTCGTTCTTCATGGTCACTGCAAAGTCTCGCTGCGTGGGATGCGCGCGATACAACGCATCCACGTCCCGAGCCTCTAGCGAGGGCAGAACGCTCGCTGAGAAACCTTCTGCTTGAAGTATCGAAGAGCTGCCATCGGACACATAAAACGTTGGGCAGGAGCCAAAGCAGGCTTTCTCGTCGGCGAGGCAGACGCCACTCACGCCGAGGGACACGCCGGTCATGATAGTTAGTGCAGTGGCGCTGTTCGAGCGCGAAGCGACATTGGTTTCGAACAGCGCAACCGATTTGACCGGAATCGTGAAGGCGCCCGTCTGACGGACAGCTCGATCGGGACCCTGGAGCTCGCCCGTGCCCGTTACAACACGCTTCGAATCGTCGACCTTCCACTGCGTCAGGACGTAAGCGTCGCCGTTGCGCATGTGTGCGAGGAGGTACGGCGCCTTTCTATCCAGCGCGCTTGCGTGATCGCCCGGGATCAGCGCGCGTGCTAATCGCTCGGCGGTACAGCTTGATAGAGCGGCTACGGTAACGATCGCTGCAACAAACGCGAGACCGATGCTCGTTTTTTGTCTTGGTAGCACTTTCGTTCAGTTCGGCAAATGGTTAGTTGACCGTTGTCGCTGCACGAACTCCAGCCCGCGCCGGTAGAACTCGCTGGCTTCCGC
>JAYUGN010000151.1:0-5473 GCA_043767605.1 Gammaproteobacteria bacterium | reverse complement strand
CCGAGTACATCACCTGCTTGAAGTCCTTCTCGGGGGTGATGCCGAGCTTGATTAACGCGGCGGACGGCACCATGAAGCCCGAGGTGGAGCCGGGGTCGACGAAGGCGAAGGTCCTGCCCTTCAGGTCGGCCAGCGAATTGATGTTGCTGTCTTTGCCGGCGATGATGATCGACTGGTAGCTCGGCTGCATCGAGCGCGCCGTCACCGTCACCGCGAAGGCCTCGACCTGCGCCACCGTGGTTGCGAGCACGTACGAGAACGGCCCGAGCAGCGCGACGTCGACATGGCCCGCGCGCAGCGCCTCGATGGTGGCGTTGTAATCCGAGCCGACGAAGGTGTCGATTTTCATGCCGGTGTGTTTGGCCACAACGTCGAGGATCGCCTGCGACTGGCGCACCATGGCGCGCGAGTCTTCCGCCGGGATGAAGCCGACGGTGAGCACGCCGGGCTTGGCCGTGCCCTGCCCCCACGCGGGGAATATGACCAGCGCGGCCAGCAGCGCCGTTATGATCCGTCCTGCAGTTCCTAAGCATCTCATCGCCTTCTCCTCAAGGTTGTTTGACCGCTTACCAACGCATGTTCACGTTCTTCACGCACGTATAGCTCAGCAACTCCTCAAAACACTCTTCGACGCCGAGGCCGCTTTGCTTCCAGCCACCGTAGGGCTCACCCAGATAGCGGCCCGTCGAATTGATCCACACATAGCCCGCCTCCACCTCATCGGCGGTTTCCATCGCGAGGTCGAGCCGGTTGGTGACAATCGCCGCCGTCAGCCCGTACTGCACGCTGTTCACCTGGGCGAGCATGTCCGCGCTGTCCGACCACGGCAGCACCGACATGACCGGACCGAAGATCTCCTCGCGCGCGATGCGCATGTCCTGCCGCACGTCGTCGAATACCGTCGGGCGGATGAAGAATCCGTTCGCGAGCATCGCGTCGCGCGGGCGGTCGCCGCCGGTGACGAGCTTTGCACCTTCCTTGCGGCCGGACGCGATGAACTCCATCACGCGCTCGAACTGCCGGGCGGACACCAGCGGACCCAGCTCGTTCGCTTCGATCCACGGAAAACCTACCGGCAGCGCTTCGGCCTGGCGGACGATCTCATCGACCACCGCCCGTTGCAACGACTCGTGCACGAACACGCGCGAAGTCGAGCTGCAGGACTGGCCCTGCCGGTTCATGTTCATGCCCTTGATCGCCGCGGTGGCGGCCTTCCTGGCATCGGCATCGGGGAAAATGATGATCGGATTCTTGCCGCCAAGCTCCAGCGTCACGCGCTTCAGTCCCTCGGCGGCGCCTTTGGCGACGAGGCGCCCGGTCTCCACCGAGCCGATGAAGCCGATGCGCGACACCATGGGGTGTGCGACGAGCGCCGCGCCGGTCGCGCCATCCCCCGCCACCACGTTCACCACGCCCGGCGGGAAGATGCCCTCGGCAAGCGACGCGACTTCAAAGCTTGACAGCGGCGCCTGCTCGGAACTCTTGATGACCACGCAGTTGCCGGCGGCGAGCGGCGCTGCCGCTTTCTCGACGCAAAAGCGGAACGGGTGATTGAAGGCATTCAGCTTGGCCACCACGCCATACGGCTGGCGCCGCGTGAAATTCATGTGGCGCGGGCCCTGCGAGCTCGTCGCGCCCTTGATTTCAGTGATCAGGCCGGCGAAGTAGTCGAGGCTGTCCGCCGTCCATTGCATGTCGCCTTCCATGCCCTTCACCGCGTTGCCCGCGTCCACCGCGTCGATCAGCGCGAGCCGTTTCGCGTGTTCGCGCACGCGCTGGGCCCAGATTTCGAGGCAGCGCGCGCGCTCGCGGATGCCGACCCTGCGCCACTCCGCGAAGCCTGCCGCGGCGGCCTTGACCGCGAGGTCCACGTCGTTGGCGTCCGCGTACGGCGCATCACCGAGCTTGCGTCCGGTCGCGGGATTGATGGACGCGAAGCTGCGGCCGCTGGTCGCCTCAACCCAGCGCCCGCCGTAGTAGAGCCCACGCGCCTGATAGCCGAGATCCGGCTCCTCCATCCCCGCCGGCGCGTTCATGGCACGATCGCCGCGCGCAGCACCTTGCGGTCGGCTGCGTCCTGCATCGCCTGGCCGACTTCGTCCAGACTGTACTTGCCGTCGACCAGGTCGTGAAACGGAAAACGCCTGCGGTTGGTATGCACGAAATCGAGCGCCTGGATCAGATGGCGCGGGTGGTAGTTGTGCACGCCCGAGAGCGTAATGAGTTTGCGCAGGATCTGGTTGGCGTCGATGCGCACGAAGGCATCCGGATTCACCAGCCCGCCGAGCACGTAGCGCCCGCCGGTGCGCAGCATCTGAATGCCGGACGGAATCACCTCCGGATAGCCGCACAGCTCGATCACCGCATCAGCACCCTCGGGCTTGCACAGCGCTTTCACCGTTGTCACGAGGTCGGCCTCGCTCATCGCGGCCGGATCGAATACGTGGTCGGCGCCGAAGCGCAATCCCAGATCGCGGCGCGCCGCCACGTTATCGAGACCGATCACGAGCCGCGCCCCGCGCGCCTTCGCCAGCGCGCAGCCGTAGAGGCCCAGGAGCCCGAGCCCCTGCACCACCACGGCGTCGCCCATGGTGATCCCGGCTTTTTCGGTCACGCAGACGACGGTCGCCACGCCACAGTTGATCGGCGTAGCTTCTTCGTCGGAGAGATCGGCGGGCAGCTTCAATATCCAGGATTGCGGCAGCACGTAACAGTATTCACCGAACCCGCCGTGGTGATGGGGCTCGGTGCTCACCGCCATGTGGCCGTACTTGTCGACGCCGGGCGACTTTTGCGGCAGGTCGAGCACTTCGGTGTAGTAGTTCGCGCCCGGAATGAAATATTCACTCCATGTGATGCGGTCGCCGACCGCCAGCGCGTCGCCGCGCATGTCGTGCGTGATATCCGCGCCCAACTGTTCAATGATGCCGATGATCTCGTGGCCGAGCACGCCCGGGCACGGATTGGGCCGGTGGCCGAGGTAGGAATGAATGTCCGAGCGGCAGATCGTCGACATGCTGATCTTGACCAGCACCTCCGCCGGCTTGGGCGCACGGAGCGGGAAACTGCGAATGACGAACGGCTTCTTCGGCGCGTCGTAGACGGCGATCCTGCCGGTCGCCGCCATCATTGCTGGGTCCCGTTGATCGCGAAATCGAATATCTGGTAACTCTTCAGTGTCGCCGCACCCGCCTTCAGCCGGTAATCCGCATTGAGCGGCGCGCTCAGTATGAAGGGCACCTTCGCCTCGGACACTCCGCCGTGCGTGCGCAGCCGGTGGCCTTTGAGCCCCGTCAGGTCATGTTCCTTCGCCGCCCCGCCGACGCACACTTCCGCCGTCGAGATCACCACCACGTCGGCCTCCCGGTCCATTGGCAGCTCGTGGACCCTGCAGGCGGTCTCCTTGTCGAGAACCGACTCGAGACCATCGAGACCGCGGATCGCTTCGATCACCTGCTGCGGCGTCGTTCTGCCCGTGCACCAGACGCGCACAAAGCCACCCAGCGCCCCGTGGTGGCCGACGAAGGCATCCGTGATCGGGCAGATCACGCGCGTGTCGCCTTTGCCGAATTTCGCATCCAGGATGTCCTGCAGCCAGATGACGTTGGGCTCGCCCCGCGCGTCCGACTTGTCGTTCATGCCGTGGTCCGCCGTCAGCGCGACGATGGCGTCCAGCCCGGCGAGGCGCCCGAAGCAGTCGTCGAGGTACTGGTAGAAACGCTTGGCTTCGGCCTCCTCCGGCGCGTACTTGTGCTGCACGTAGTCCGTGAGGGAAAGGTACAGCAGGTCGGGCCGGTTCTTCTCAAGCAGCTTGATCCCCGCTTCGAGCACGAACCACGAGAGCTCCATCGAATACATGTCCGGCTGCGGCATGCCGACGAACTCGAGCACGTTGTCGATGCCGTTTTCCTTCAGCGTGCACTTGCTCGCGAACTCCGAAGAAAAGCTGACGTTGCCTTTCGTCACGTCGAGGTTCTTGCCCAGTTGCTTCCTCAGCTTGTCCTTGGCCGTGATCGACACGACTTTGGCGCCGGCCTCGGCGAACCTGGTGATGATGGTGTCGCCGCGCAGGAGCTCCGGGCCCGTCATCACCACCGCCTCGCCGGTCTTCACGTCGAGGTAATAGTTGCCGGAGATGCCGTGCCTGGACGCGGGCGTGCCCGTGATGATGGACATGTTGTTCGGGCAGGTGAAGCTCGGCACCGTGCCGTCGGCCACGACGCTGAATCCCTCTTGCATGAAACGCGCGATGTTCGGTATCGAGCCGTCCGCGAGAAACTGCCGCAGGTAGGCGGGGTCGCCGCCATCGATGCACACCACGACCACCGGCTTTTTCGGCCAGCGGTACTTCACGCCATTGACGTCCACCACAGGTTTTTCTGCTGCCATTATTGGTTTGCTCCGATATTTGAGGTAGTCAGGCCGCGCGCGCCGGCTTCGCCGGCGGCGCGGAGTGGGTCGCGCCGCGCGCGGGGGGCTTGGCCAGCACCTTGTGCAGACGCTCGCGGCTCAGGATCACGTGCTCGTAGAGCAGGCGCTCGGCGAGCTTCTCGTCGCGCTTCGCCACCGCATTGACGATCGCTTCGTGGTCGCGCGTCGACACCGGGATGTTCTCCGCGCCGCGCGAAATGGTTTCGCGCCGATAGAGATCGAGTTCGTTCACCACCCGTATGTAATTGGCCTGCAGCGCCCGGTTGCCCGCCGCCTCCACCAGCAACTCGTGGAACTGCACGTTGAGCGGGTAATAGGCTTCGGCGTCCTGCGAACGGCCGATGGCATGCATCTTCTTCACCACGGCGCGAATTTTTTCGATCTGCTCGGGGCGGCAGCGTCGCGCCGCGAGGCGCCCGATCAGCCCCTCCAGCGCCGCGCGCACTTCGTAAATCTCGTCGGCTTCCTCGAGGGAAATCTGGCGCACGAACACGCCGCGGTTTTTTTCCACGCGCACGAGCCCCGTCTGCTCGAGCGCGCGCAGCGCCTCGCGCACCGGCCCGCGCGACACGCCCAGCTTCACGGCGAGCGCGTTTTCGCTCAATTTCGCGCCGGCGCCGAGTTCACCGCCGACGATCATGCGCTCGATTTCCTTCCTCACCAGCATCGTCAGCGACTGGTTTTGCAGGATTTCAAGCGCGGTCGGCCGCGCGCGCGACAGATAATCCGGATCCATGCTGGCGATTAGACTGCCGGCAGGTGTATATTGTCAACAATTTGTAATAGACAACTTGAGCGGCAGGCGCCTGATCCGGTATTCGCCGCCCGCTTTTCAAGCGCGTTAAATACTGTTACTCGTGGTGCGTTCGTGCTGCATAATTACCAATGTAAGCCGTCACAGGGAGACTCCGATGAAATACGCGTTCCACCGGCTGGGCCTCATCGTAACCGCGCTGGCGCTGGCAGCGGTTGCGGGTAGCGCCATGGCGCAGAAAACCCAGTTGCTCGTTTACACCGCGCTCGAAACCGACCAGTTGAAGGC
>JAYUGN010000150.1:0-1791 GCA_043767605.1 Gammaproteobacteria bacterium | reverse complement strand
CTTGCCGGAGGCCAGCCCGAACAGGAAACCCTCGCACCAGGCGCTCAGCGCGCGCACGCGGTGCATGAGCTCCACATCGTCGTCGGGCAAGAGCGGCGTGAACCCCAGGTCCGCCCCCAGAAATGCGTTGGCGGATTCACCGCGCAGGCGCAGCAGGTCGCCGGCGGCGGCGGCGTCATCGGACTTGGCGCCGCCTTCGAGCACCTGCAAGGGGTCGATATCCTGCGGTGGCCGCGCGCACAGCGCCCCGCACAGGGCGCCGTGATATTCGGCAGCCTCCTGGGTGTAGCCAAGGCGGCCCAGGGCCGCGGCCAGCTCGTCGTAGCGCAGGCTTTCGCTCATTTTTGAATTATAGCGCTCGCCCAACTTAATCCTTCTGTATCAGTCCTTTAAAGGATGTGAGGATTTCCTGATGACAAGATTAGAGACCGTTATTTAATCATAGAGTGATTAGATTAATGGTAGGATTCTCCTCACTATGTATATCTGGGAACGGCCCGAGTGGCCTCACTTCCGCTGGGACGGAGCCGCGCTAGGCGACCTTCTGATCACGGCAAGCCACAAGCAAGGTCACCTGCTCGGCCGCATGAAGGGATTGGGCTTCGACTTGAAGCAGCGGGCTCTCGTGGAAACCCTGACGGAAGAAGTCCTGAAGACTTCCGAGATCGAGGGGGAGATGCTAAATCGCAAGAGCGTCCGCTCATCCCTCGCTCGCCGATTCGGCGTAGCCGATGGAGCGCTGGTCGGCACCGACGTCAGGACGGAAGGCGTCGTCGAGATGATGCTGGACGCAACCCAGCGCCATGACGCTGACCTCACGGTTGAAAGGTTGCACGCGTGGCAGGCAGCGCTTTTCCCCACTGGCCGTTCCAGCCTGCGCTGGATCAGGACAGGGGCCTGGCGGGACGATGCCCATGGGCCCATGCAAGTGGTCTCCGGCGCGATCGGTCGCGAGCGTGTTCACTATGAGGGGCCCCCGGCCGCGCAAGTCGCCGAGGACATGCGGCAGTTCCTGGAATGGTTCGAACGCAAGGCTCCGCAAAACCTGCTTCGCGCGGGCCTGGCGCATTTCTGGTTCGTCATGATCCACCCCTACGACGATGGTAACGGCCGCGTCGCTCGCGCCATTGCCGACCAGGCGCTGGCCCAGCTTGAAGGCTCCGGGCAGCGGTTCTACAGCATGTCGAGCCAGATCCGGAAAGAGAGAAGCGACTATTACGGCGTCCTCGAAGCCTCCGGCAAAGGGTCGCTCGACGTCACCGGCTGGCTGTCCTGGTTCCTTGGCTGTTTCAGCCGCGCAATCGACGGCGCCGATGAAACCTGCAGGCAGGTTCTGGCCAAGGCTCGCTTCTGGCAGGAGCACCAGGCCGCGACGCTTTCAGAGCGCCAGAAACTGCTGCTCAACCGTTACCTGGATGGCTTTGAAGGCAAGTTGACCACCCGGAAGTGGGCCGTTATCGGGAAGTGTTCCCTGCCCAGCGCCCAACGCGACATCAACGACCTCATCGAGCGCGGGGTCCTGAAGAAGAACGAGGCCGGTGGCCGCAGCACCAGCTACCAGGTGGTGATGGCGCAGGGTGCTGCTGGTGCATAATTCGCCGCCATGAAAGACCACGACTTCGTGACCGCCCTGCGCGGCAGCGCGCCGTATGTGCACGCACACAACGGCAGCGTGTTCGTGATCGCCTTCGGCGGCGAAGCGGCCGAGCGGCCCGACTTCGAGCAGATGATCTACGACATCGCCCTGCTCCACAGCCTGGGCGTGAAGCTGGTGCTGGTGCATGGCGCCCG
>JAYUGN010000149.1:0-1797 GCA_043767605.1 Gammaproteobacteria bacterium | reverse complement strand
GATACGGGCCGGATCGGGTCGTATTCCGTCGCCGTGCTGCCGATTTCGCCGCCCGCATCCTGCGCGGCACGCCGCCGGGCGACATACCGATCGAGCAGCCGACTGTTTTTGAGTTTGCCGTCAACCTCAAGACCGCCAAGGCCCTCGGCCTCACCATGCCGCCCTCGATCCTGGTCCGCGCCGACGAGGTGATCGAATGAGACCGCTGATGGCGAAATCGTCGGTTTGGCGGCAACGCATCGAACGCCTCTGGCCGCACGCCTCCGGCCGGCTGTTCCAGAAATATGCCGCGCTCATGGTGGCGCTGGTGGGCAGTGTGCTGCTCGGCAACGCGCTCATCGCGGCCTATTACTCCTCGCGCGAGAACCGGGACGCACTGATCGCGGTCCAGCAGGAGAAGGCGCGTGGCGCCGCCGCCATCATCGAGCAGTTCGTCAAGGAGATCGAGGGCCAGCTCGGCTGGACCACGCATGCGAGCGTCGATCAGGGCGCGTCGGCCGCGGAGCAGCGCCGCTTCGATTTCCTGCGCCTGTTGCGGCAGGCGCCCGCGATCACCGAACTCAGTTATATCGATGCCTCGGCCAAGGAGCAGCTCAAGGTTTCGCGCCTGACCATGGATCAGGCCGGCAGCGGCGCGGATTTTTCGAAGGATGTGCGCTTCGTCGAGGCGAAGGCCAGCCGCCGTTATCTGAGCCCGGTCTATTTCCGCAAGGAATCCGAGCCCTACATGACGCTGGCGGTCGCGGGCCAGGGCCGCAATGCCGGCGTCACGATCGCCGAGGTCAACCTGAAATTCATCTGGGACGTGGTCTCCCGCGTCAGGGCCGGCAAGGCGGGTGTGGCGTATGTGATCGATCGCGATGGGCTGCTCATCGCGCACCCCGACATCGGCCTCGTGCTGCGCAAGACGGACCTGTCGAAGCTCGCCTATGTGGCGGCCGCGCGTCTGGCCACGAGCGCGCCGGTGCGGCCCCAGGCGGATGCCACCGGCGGCAAGGATTGGACCGGCCGCGAGGTGCTGACCGCGTTTGCGCCGATCGACACGCTCGGATGGCTGGTGTTCGTCGACCTGCCGGCGCGCGAGGCATTCGAGCCGATTCGCGCTTCGCTGTGGCGCACCGGCGTGATGGTGCTCGGCGCGCTCGGGCTGGCGGCGCTGGCCGGCTTATGGCTCGCGCAGCGCATGGTGGTGCCGATCAGCGCGCTCGCGGCGGGCGCGGCGCGCATCGGCAGCGGCGACCTCGACCATCGCATCGACATCAAGACCGGTGACGAGATCGAGGATCTGGCGCAGAGCTTCAACGCCATGGGCGGGCAGCTCAAGGCGCATTACGCCGGGCTCGAACACAAGGTGGCGGAACGGACGGCTGAGCTGGCCGAGGCGCTGAAGCAGCAGACCGCCACCGCCGACGTGCTCAAGGTCATCTCGCGCTCGGCCTTCGATCTGCAGCCGGTGCTCGATGCGCTCGTGACCTCGGCCGCGCATTTGTGCGACGCCCCGTTGGCGGCCATCCATCTGGCGCGGGGCCTGAACCTGCCCGGCGCGGCGCGCCATGGCTTCACGCCGGAGATGATGCGGTTTCTGGATGAAACCGAGCACCTGCCGGGCCGAGGCACGCTGGGCGGACGCACCGTCATCGAGGGCAAGGCGGTACATATTCCCGATGTCGATGCCGACAGCGAATACACCTTCCGCGAGTTCACGGCCCGCACCGGCACGCGCAGCATGCTCGGCCTGCCGCTGCTGCGCGCGGGCCTGCCGATTGGGGTGATCGTGCTCTATCGCACAGCCCTGTC
>JAYUGN010000148.1:0-1800 GCA_043767605.1 Gammaproteobacteria bacterium | reverse complement strand
CAGCAGGCCCTCGGGGTCCGGACCCTCGATGCCGGGCGCGCGGATGTCGCCGTCGGTCGAGACGTTGCTCGCGATGATCGGCCCGCGCGCGAGGTTCTGCATCACGTCCGTGGGCAGCGAGTTCACCACCGCGCCGTCGGCCAGCAGTTCGCCTTTCCATACCACTGGCGGCGCGATGCCCGGCACCGACATGCTCGCCGCGAGCCAGATCTCCAGCGGGCCGGCGTCGTGGACCACGGCCGTGCCGCGCGTGAGGTTGGTGGAGACGCAGAACCACGGCAGCAGCAGGTTCTCGATCTGCATGTCGCCGAAGATCTGCCGCAGGCGCCGCAGGAACTTGCGGCCCTTGATCAGCGCGATGCGCGGGAACATGTAGTCGTTCAGGTAATTGTGCGTGACGAAGGTCTCGCGCAGCAGCGGCAGCATCTCGTTGCTCGAGTAGCCGCACGCCACCAGCGCGGAGATCAGCGCGCCCATGCTCGAGCCGCCAGCCACGTCGATCTTCATGCCGCGCTCCTCGAGCGCGCGCAGCAGGCCCAGGTGCGCGAAGCCGCGCGCGCCGCCACCGCCGAGCACCAGGCCGATGGCGCGTCCGGTGAGCTGGCGCGCCAGCGACTCGAGGTCGGTGCTGTTGCCGGGCCGCACGAAGTAATGCGACTTGGCGCCACTGAGCGACTTCCAGGTCAGCACGTCGCCGCCGGGCTCGCCCTGCTTGCGCAGGATCACCAGCTCGACGATGGCCAGGATGCCGGAGCGGCGCAGGGCATCGAGCATCGGCGTGCTCGCCGGCGGTGTCGCCGAGTCGATCACCACCAGCACCCGGTCAGCCTGGCGCATGCAGCGCGCGGCCCAGGGGCTCGGGTCGGCGTCGGCGCTGTAGATGAGGTACCGATGGTCGCGCTCGATGCGGTTGAGCCATTCCACCACGCGCTGGTTATGCGCCGAATCGTTGATCGGCGTGTGGGCCTCGCCATCGCCGAGTTCGCGGTCCACGTAGGCGGCGTCGAGCAGGCGGCAGGTGTCGCGCACCGAGAGCTTTTCCTGCAGCGCGCGGGCCACGGCTGCGGCATCGACGCCGGCGCTGGCCGGGATCACGGCCAGCGTTCGCGCGCTGCGCGCCGACTGCAGCTTCTGCTGGCGCTGGTTCTGCCGCAGCCGGCTGATCAGCACGCGCACGATCGCCACCAGCGCGGTCGGGTTGGCGATCAGGAATGCCATGAGCTCGTCGCGCTTGATCTGGATCAGCAGCGAGTCGCGCACCGCGTCGATCGTGGCGGTGCGCCGCTCGCCGGACAAAAGGCCTATCTCGCCGATCGGCTCGAGCGGCCCGACGTAGCCGGCGAGGAAGCCGCCCTCGATCGTGACGCGCATGCGGCCGGTGGCGACCACGTAGAGGTGCTCGGCAGCGTCGCCTTCGCTGAACAGGCGCTCGCCGCTGGACAGCGCCAGCGGCGTGGCCAGTGCGGCCAGCGCATCAAGCGAGGCGGCCGAGAGGCCGGTGAACAGCGAACTCTCGGCAAGTACCGAGCGCAATTCCATGCGATACGCTCATCCCTGAAGCGGCTTCTCTTCAGTCTAGCGCACGCTCGTCGCGCCCTCGCTGTGCTCGGGCTCAGGGAGCCCTGCGTCGGCAAGTTTGCTGGCGCGTGGCTGATGTCGGATATCGCCCTCGCTTCATGGCTCGCCGGACCGCTGCTCGACTCGCCTCGCCATGTCTCGGCTCCCCTTCGCAGCGCCCTACGGGTTCCAGTCCGGCTGCGCCTTACTTACGCTCGGGCGACATCCGACCGCCACGCGCCA
>JAYUGN010000147.1:0-1807 GCA_043767605.1 Gammaproteobacteria bacterium | reverse complement strand
GTGCGCCTTGTGAGGCCCCTCGAACAAGGCGCACCGCACAGCGCAACACCTCCAAGGCTCCCGACGCAGGGCGGTTGGCGCCTGAGCGACTAGCGAAGGCGTGCCGAGGGCGTGCCAAATGCCGCTCCGTCAGCCCCAGCGCGCCAACCCGGCCTTGCCCAGCGCCCAGTCGGCGACGAAGCCGAGCTTGCGGGTCCAGTCATACCAGCGGTACGGCGGGTAGAACGTGGCGAGCGCCGGCCGCGGCGAATCGATCGCGCGCTGCAGGAACGCGCCGAGGCGCGCGAGGTCAAAGTGCTCATTGGGCCGGTTGTCATGGAAGTACGGCTCGCGCAGGTATTGCCGGTAGAGCGCCGGCGAGTTCTCGATTTCCAGCACGCGCGCGACCAACGCGTCGAGTGAATTGAACTCGTAGGCGTTCACGAAGCTCTTCGAGTTGAACTCCTGCGCCACATCCGGGTTGCCCCAGAAGACGGGAATGCAGCCGGCGACCATCGCATCGGTGATTTTTTCCGTGGTGTGCCCGCGCATGCCGCCGTTCTCGAACGCCACCGCGAAGCGGTACGGCTGGTAGAACGCGAGCTTGTCGGCCACCGGGCCGCCAACGTTGTTGCGGTAGGGCCCGCCGAAATCCAGCGGCTTTTGGCCGTCGAGCGCATCGGCCAGCGCCAGCCTTCGCCAGACCCGCACCGTATTGGCGTTGGTCGCCACCAGCGTGCAGAACTTCGCCTTGCGCGCCACGGTGCGCTCGGCAAAATCCGGGGACTTGATGAGCTGTTCCGGCTTGCTGGTGCGCACGTACAGCGGCATGCGGAACCAGCGCGGATGATCCAGCGCGCGCAGCCCGACGGCGTAGTGGTAAGTCGAGAAATCCGGGTGGCGATTCTCGTGCTGCAGCAGGATCTTCAGCGCGCCGGGGTGCGCGAGGTGGCCGGACTCATGCTCGTCGCCGCAGAACACGGCGTCGGGCGCGGCCTCGTCGATGGCAACCGCGTAGTGCGGCGCCAGCGCTTCGAGGACCGGATCGAGGCTGCCGTAGCAGCGATCGATGAACGCGACGCGCAGCGGCCGCCGCACGCCTGGGCTAATTCAGGTCTCCGAGCGGCCGCGTGAAGGTGAAGCGGGCCGGCTCGCCGACCAGCCGGCGCGCCGGTTCCTGGATGTTCCAGGTCAGGAGCTCGAACGGCAGCGCGACGATGAAGATGGCGGTGCCGGCCACCGTCCCGACCAGGCCCAGCGGGCGCATCACGAACAGGTCGAAGGTCATCGCCTCGGCGCTCGGCGCACGGTCAATGACGGGATCCGGCGTGGCGGCCTGCGCCTGTGCCTGTGCCTGCGCGGCCAGACCCAGCGCAGCGGCGGCAAGGGTTACGGCAATGCGTTTCATGACGATGTTCCTCGTTGGGAAATCAGCCTAGGAGCATCGTGGCGCGCGCGCAAGGCCTGGTCCGTGGCGGCGATCACGCGCGCGGCTGGCAGGAAGTCGAGGCAGTCCGCCCGGCTGTCGCGGCGCCGCTCGCAGCCTTCCTGGTGGCAGGGCGCGCAATGCTCCACGCCCTGCACGATCCACACATTCCCGCGCTGCTGCAGCGGCGCGCTCATGCGCCACGGGCTCGCGCCTTCGGCCACGGCGCCCCGCGGCCACGGGCCCCAGGTCGCAGTGGCGGTCGGCCCGAACAGCGCCAGCGTCGGTACGCCGGTGGCAGCCGCCAGGTGCGTCACCGAAGTGTCGGTGCCGATGAACACTTTCGCGGGCTCGATCAGGCCGGTCAGCTGGCCGAAGCTGAGCTGCCCCGCCAGTACGCTG
>JAYUGN010000146.1:0-1810 GCA_043767605.1 Gammaproteobacteria bacterium | reverse complement strand
CGGCGAGCTTCGCGAGGTGCGGGCCGCCGGGATAGGGCAGGCCGAGCAGCTTGGCAACCTTGTCGAAGGCCTCGCCGACGGCATCGTCCAGGCTCTCGCCGAGGATCTCGTACCGGCCGATGCCGGCCACGTTCACGAGCTGCGTGTGCCCGCCGGAGACCAGCAAGGCCAGGAACGGGAAGTCCGGCCGCCGCTCCTCGAGCATCGGTGCGAGCAGGTGCGCCTCGAGGTGATGGACCGGAATCAGCGGCAGGTCGTGCGCCAGGGCCAGGCCCGCCGCCACCGAGCCGCCCACCATCAGCGCGCCGACCAGGCCCGGCCCCGCGGTGTAGGCGACGCCGCCCAACTCGCCAGGCGTCACGCCCGCTTCGGCCAGCGCCTGCCGGATCAAGGGGTTGATGCGCCGGATGTGGTCGCGCGAGGCCAGTTCCGGCACCACGCCACCGTAGGCCGCGTGCAACTCGACCTGGCTGAACAGGGCGTGCGAGCGCAGGCCGGTGGCGCCGTCGTAGACGGCCACCGCGGATTCGTCACAGGAGGTTTCGATGCCCAGCACAGGGCCCGCATTGGTGCGCATCGGCCTATTTTGCCTCCTTTGCATAAGTCCCTGTCCCAACATAGAATCGCGGCCCCTTAGTACCTCCCAATCCGGGTCAAGAGTGGTCTGAATGCCTTCCGTCCGCATCCGCGACAACGAATCCTTTGAAGTGGCGCTCCGCCGCTTCAAGCGCACCTGCGAAAAAGCCGGCGTGCTGACCGACGTGCGCAAGCACGAGTACTTCGAGAAGCCGAGCCAGGAACGCAAGCGCAAGCGCGCTGCCGCGGTCAAGCGCCAGCTCAAGAAGCAGTCGCGCGATTCCACGCGCCGCACGCGCCTCTACTGAAGTGGGGTCAGACCCCTCGCGCAGCGAGGGCTCTGACCCCGTAAGTGGGTTCCACGAGGGGGATTAGTCCCCCTTTTTTCTTTTGTGAGTCCATTACATGACTACCCTCAAAGCCCGCGTCATCGAGGACATGAAGACGGCCATGAAGGCCGGCGACGCCCTGCGCCTGTCCACGGTCCGCCTCGCGCTGTCCGAGATCAAGCGCTACGAAGTCGACAAGGGCGAGGCGGACGAAGCCACCGCGCTCAGCATCCTCGAGAAGATGGTGAAGCAGCGCCGCGATTCGGAACAGCAGTTCCGCGCCGGCAACCGGCCGGACCTCGCCGACAGGGAAGCTGCCGAGATCGTGATCCTGCTGGCCTACATGCCGCAGCAGCTCACCGAGGCTGAAGTCATCGGCCTGATCCAGCAGGGCATCGCCGAGACCGGCGCCGCCGGCGGCAAGGACATGGGCAAGCTCATGGCCTGGATCAAGCCCAAGGTCGCCGGCAAGACCGACATGGGCAAGCTGTCGGGCCTGGTGAAATCCAGGCTCGGCTGATTTGCCGCCGGGCTTCGCCGAGTTCAGCCTCGCCTGGGCGCTCGTCATCCCCGCGCAAGCGGGGATCCAGCGTGACGAACCCTGCCATGCTTGACATGGATTCCCGCTTTCGCGGGAATGACGGTTGACCATGGCCGGCCTCATCCCCCAAAGCTTCATCCAGGACCTGCTCGCCCGCACGGACATCGTGCAGGTGATCGGCGAGCGCCTGCAGCTGAAGAAGCAGGGCCGCGAATACGTGGCGCTCTCGCCGTTCACCAACGAAAAATCGCCCTCGTTCACCGTTTCGCCGACCAAGCAGTTCTACCACTGCTTCTCCTCGGGCAAGCACGGCACCGCCATCACCTTCCTGATGGAGTACGACCGCCTGCCGTTCGTCGAGGCG
>JAYUGN010000145.1:0-1829 GCA_043767605.1 Gammaproteobacteria bacterium | reverse complement strand
CGAAGCGGCGGACGATGTCCACCTGCTGCACGCTCTTCTCGAGCACCGTGAACGGGATCTTCCGCACGCGCAGCAGGCGGCCGATGATCTGGCCGAACGGCCCGAAGCCCGCGACGATCACCGGCGCCGGCGGCGCATCGATCGTGTCGAAGGCGGGCGCCTGCGCCGGCGTGCGCAGGCGCGCCGCGAGTGCAACCAGCGCCGGCGTCAGCGCCATCGACAGCGTCACGACCACCAGCAGGCGCTGCTCGAGCGCCTCGCCGATCAGGCCCGCGGCGGCGGCGACGCCGAACAGCACGAAGGCGAACTCGCCGCCCTGCGACACGGCGGCGCCGAGCGCGCGCGCGGCGTCCGCCGGCAGGTCGCCGAGGCGGCCGACGCCGTACAGCACCAGCGCCTTGATCCCGACCAGGCCCGCGACCAGGCCCAGGATCTCCAGCGGGTGCTCGCGCAGCAGGCCCAGGTTCACCGACATGCCGACAGCGATGAAGAACAGGCCCAGCAGCAAGCCCTTGAACGGCTCGATGTCGGCCTGCAGTTCGTGGCGGAACTCGGACTCCGCCAGCAACAGGCCGGCGAGGAATGCGCCGAGCGACATCGACAGGCCGATGGCCTGCATCAGCAGGCCCGTGCCGATCACCACCAGCAGCGCCGCCGCGGTGAAGATCTCCGGCACGTCGGCCCTGGCGAGCAGGCGCAGCGCCGGCCGCAGCGCGTAGCGGCCGGCCAGGATCACCAGCGCGACCACGGATACTCCGCGCAGCACCGGCCACATCGAGAAATCCTTCATGCCGCCGACGGCGATCAGCGGCACCAGCGCGAGGAAGGGGATCAGCGCCAGGTCCTGGAACAGCAGGATCGCGAACGCGAGCAGGCCCTCGCGCGTGGCCAATTCCTTGCGCTCGGTGAGCATCTGCATCACGAACGCGGTCGAGGACATGGCCAGGCCAAAGCCCGCGATCAGCGCCGCGACCGGCGGCGTGCCGAGCAGCAACGCTGCGCCGGCCAGCAGCAGGGTCGAGGCCGCCACCTGCGCGCCGCCCAGGCCGAACACCGCGCCGCGCAGGCGCCACAGGCGCGTGGGATCCAGCTCAAGGCCGATCACGAACAGGAGCAGCACGACGCCGAGCTCGGAGAAGTCGAGGATGCTGTGTACGTCGGTGATGAGCCCCAGGCCCCAGGGCCCGATGACGAGGCCGGCGCCGAGGTAGCCGAGCACCGAGCCCAAGCCCAGCCGGCGCGAGATCGGCACGGCGATGACGGCGGCTACGAGGAAGATGGCGACGTCAATTAACATGGGCGTAAGGATGCCACGACAACTCATGACCAGAACCCTCACGCTCTCGCTGTTGCTGCTCTTCTTTTGCGCCGCGGCGCAGGCCCAGACCACGCTTCCCGAAGCTGCGCCACCGGCGGCGCCCGCGCCGGTCGCGACCACCGAGCGCGAGTACGGCCGCCTCGATTTCAAGGTGGACCCGGACCAGTACTCGATCATCAGCCAGGCACGCGGGCTCTCGACGCACAAGAGCACGTATTTCTACCCGGCCACCTACACGCGCGAGTATTCCGGCGACCACACCGAGATGATCTTCCTGCTCTCGGCCAAGTGGCGAGTGTTCGACACCAATTTCTACCTCGCGTACTCGCAGAAATCGTTCTGGCAGTGGATCAACGGCCAGGAGAGCTCGCCGTTCCGCGAGACCAACTACGACCCGGAAATCTTCTACCGCTGGATTCCGGACGCGAAGGAGTTCAACCACTGGGGCGCCGACGTCGGCTTCGAGCACGAGTCGGATGGCCGGGGCTACACGCCGCCGGATCCCTTCACG
>JAYUGN010000144.1:0-5588 GCA_043767605.1 Gammaproteobacteria bacterium | reverse complement strand
GGGTGAGGGGCGCCAGCCGGGTGAGGGGCGCCAGCCGGGTGAGGGGCGCCAGCCGGGTGAGGGGCGCCAGCCGGGTGAGGGGCGCCAACCGGGTGAGGGGCGCCAGCCGGATCGCATCCTGCTCGACACCACGCTGCGCACGCCGGCCACGGCCCGTATCTTCAAGGCGGGCGCGCGGCGCATCGCGCTGACCGTGCGGCCGGCCGCGGATCACCTGGACGCGCTGCGCCAGGCCGGGGTCGAGGTGGCGCTGGTCGGCATGTCCGCCGACCGCCAGGTGGACCTGGCGTCCGCCCTTGCTACGCTCGGGCGCATGGAGATCAACGAAGTGCTGGTGGAGTGCGGCCCGCAGTTGTCGGGTGCACTGCTCGCGGCCAATCTCGTGGACGAACTGGTCCTTTATGTCGCGCCGAGTTTCCTCGGCCACGAGGCGCGCGCGCTGGCCACGCTGTCGGGCCTCACGAGCCTGGACCAGCGGCTGAATTTCCGTTTCCTCGATGCGCGGATGATCGGCTCGGACCTCAGGCTCGTTGTCGCCCCCGAGCAGGTGGGGGCCCAGACTGGATCCCCGCTTTCGCGGGGATGACGGAGTCGCTCATGTTCACCGGCCTCGTCGAAGCTCTGGGCACCGTCCGCGCGGTGGAGAAGCGCGGCCGCGACCGGCGCATCGTCATCGACGCGGGCGCAAAATTCCTGAAGTCCGCCCGTCTCGGCGACAGCATTTCCTGCAATGGCGTCTGCCTGACCGTGGCGAACAAGCGGGGCAGGCGGTTCGCTGCCGATGTTTCGGTCGAGACCCTCGACGCGACCACCGCGGGGACCTGGTTTGTGGGCACTCGCCTGAACCTGGAACCGGCCCTGACCCTGGCCAAGCCCCTGGGAGGGCACCTGGTGTCCGGCCATGTGGACGGCACCGGCCGGCTTACGGCCCGCACGGCCGACGCCCGCTCGGTCCGGATGACGTTTTCCGTCCCCAAGGTCCTGGCCCGTTACGTGGCCCGCAAGGGCTCGATCTGCGTGGATGGGGTCAGCCTGACGGTCAACGAGGCCGGCCAGCGCGGGGCGAGTAACGGGTTTGGCGTTAACATTGTCCCGCACACGCTCCGGCACACGACGCTGGGGCTGCTCACGCCCGGCGACCCGGTCAACCTCGAAGTGGACCTGCTCGCCCGTTACCTCGAACGTCTGCGCAAAGGAAATTCGTGAACAAGGTGACCCCCCTCGGCCATTACGCAGCGGCGACTGCGACGCCGGGCACCCGTACTGGCCTTGATTCGACCGAGGACATCGTCGCCGACGTGCGCGCCGGCAAGATCGTGATCCTGATGGACGACGAGGACCGCGAGAACGAGGGCGACCTGATCATGGCCGCCGAGAAAGTCACGCCGGAGGCTATCGCCTTCTTCGTGCGCCACACCAGCGGCATCATCTGCATGCCGATGACGCGCGAGCGTCTCGAGCAGTTGCGGCTGCCGCAGATGGTCCCCGACAACACCGAGGCGCATCGCACCGCCTTCACGATCTCGGTGGACTACAAGCACGGCACCACCACCGGCATCTCCGCGCACGACCGCGCCCGGACCATCCGCGCGCTGGCCGATCCGGCGTCCAAGCCGGAAGACTTCGCGCGCCCCGGCCACATCTTTCCCCTGCGATGCGCCGAGGGCGGCGTGCTGACGCGCGCCGGCCACACCGAGGCTTCCGCGGACCTGTCGCGCCTCGCGGGCCTGTCGCAGTCGGCGATCATCTGTGAAGTCGTCAACGACGACGGCAGCATGAAGCGCGGGCCGCAGCTGGTCGCGTTTGCGCGCGAGCACGGCCTGAAGGTCGGCACGATCGCCGACCTCATCCGTTACCGGTTCAGCAACGAGCACAGCGTCGAGCGCATCGCCGAGCGGATGATCAAGACCGAGTTCGGCGAGTTCCGGCTCACGGTCTACGAGGATCGCATCGACAAGACCGTGCACCTCGCGCTGGCGCACGGGCAACTGAAGCCCGACAAGCCCGCGCTGGTGCGCGTGCACATCCGCAACACGCTGCAGGACGTGCTGACCATGCAGCACGACAGCTTCGGCTGGCCGCTGCGCCGCGCGCTCGCGCGCATCGCCGAGGAGGAAAGCGGCGTGGTGGTGCTGCTGCGCAAGCCCGAATCGCCGCGCGAGCTGATGCAGCAATTCATGGGCCTGGACCAGCCCGCGCAGGATGATGAACCCAAGGACGACCGCAACGTGCTGCGCACCTACGGCATCGGCGCCCAGATCCTCTCGGACCTCGGCGTGCGCAAGATGCGCGTGCTGTCGGCGCCCAAGCGCATGACCGCCATTTCGGGCTTCGGCCTCGAAGTGGTCGGTTACGTGCCCTGCGATTGACGCATGCCCCGCCTCGTGAAGTCGGGCTATGCCGCACCCAAGCCGCCCGCGAAGAATGAATTTGCCGAAGCCCGCGTGGCCCTCGTCGCCACGCGCTGGAACACCGGCGTGGTCGAGGCGCTGATGCAGGGCGCCCGCGAATGCCTGTCGGAGTGGGGCGTGACCAGCCCGCACATCCGCGAGTTCTTCACGCCCGGCGCGTTCGAGATCCCGCTGGCGCTCGAGCAGCTCGCGCGCAGCGGCCGCTTCGATGGCGCGGTGGCGCTCGGTGCGGTGATCCGCGGCGACACTCCGCACTTCGACTTCGTCGCCGGCGAGTGCGCGCGCGGCGTGCAGGATGTGGCGCAGCGCCACAATTTCCCCGCCGGCTTCGGCGTGCTGACCGTGAACACCGGCAAGCAGGCCTCGGATCGCGCAAAACCTGGCCGCGGCAACAAGGGCTACGAGGCTGCGGCCGCGATGCTCGAGATGCTGCGGCTCAAGAGGCAACTGGCATGACCGGGCACATTCCCGTCTCCCGCCGCGGCCTGTCGCGCCGCCTCACCGTGCAGGCGCTGTACCAGTGGCTGGTCAACGAGACCCAGCCCGAGCGCATGCTGCAGCAGTTCCGCGACGAGGATTCGCTGGGCCGCGCCGACGTGGAGTATTTCAAGGCGCTGATGCTCGGCTGCGTGCGCGAGAGCGGGCTGCTGGCCGACACTTTCTCCGAATACCTGGACCGCGGGCTCGAGCAGCTCGACCCGGTGGAGCGCGCCGTGCTGATGCTCGGCACCTACGAGCTGATGTTCTGCCCCGACGTGCCGTGGAAAGTCGTGGTCAACGAGTCCGTGAACCAGGCCAAGATGTTCGGCGCCGAGGACAGCTTCAAGTACATCAACGGCGTGCTCGACAAGGTGGCGCGCACGGTGCGCGCCGTCGAGGTGGCGGCCAATGGATGAGTTCGAGCTGATCCGGAAGTACTTCCTCGACCTGACGCCGCCGCGCAAGGATGTGGCGCTGGGCATCGGCGACGACGCCGCGCTGCTGACGCCGCCGCGCGGCGCCGAGGTCGTGGTCACCACCGATACGCTGATCTCCGGCCGCCATTTCCCCGAGGACACCGACGCGCAGGCCGTGGGCTGGAAGTCGCTGGCGGTGAATCTTTCGGACCTTGCCGCGATGGGCGCCGAGCCGCGCTGGTTCACGCTGGCGCTGACCTTGCGCATGGTGGATCCGGAATGGCTGGCCGGTTTTGCCTCGGGCCTCGCGGCCATGGCGCGCGAAGCCGGCGTGGCGCTGGTCGGCGGCGACACGACGCAGGGCCCGCTCTCGATCACGGTCACCGCGATGGGCACCGTGCCCGCCGGCAAGGCGCTCAAGCGCTCCGGCGCGAAAGTCGGCGACGCGGTCTGTGTCACCGGCACGCTCGGCGATGCGGCGCTCGCGCTGCGGCTGGGGCAGGGCGAGGGCGGCCGCGGTGAAGCCCGCTCGGCTGATCTCGAGCACCTGCGTGCCCGGCTGAACCGTCCGACGCCGCGCGTCGCGGCGGGCGCGGCGCTGCGCGAGTACGCGCATGCCGCGATCGACCTTTCCGACGGTCTCGCCGGCGATCTCTCGCACATCCTCGAGGCCAGCGGCGTCGGTGCCGAGCTGAAGGCCGCCAAGTTGCCGATGTCGCCGGCGTTCAAGGCCTTGTCAGAACCCGACGCGCGCGTTGAGCTGCAGATTTCCGGTGGCGATGACTACGAACTTTGCGTCTGCGTGCCGCCCGGCGAGGTCGCCGAGCTGCGCAAGAAGCTCAAGGTGCCGCTCACCGAGATCGGCCGCATCGTGAAGGGCAAGTCGCTCTCCATCGTGGACACGCGCGGCAAGAAGCTCGCGCTCGAGCCCTTCGGTTACCGCCACTTCAGCTGATGCCTCTCCCCGCTCGCGGGGAGAGGCCGCCGCGTAGCGGCGGGTGAGGGGCGCTTGCGGGCGGCTGCGCGCACGATTCTGACGTCTCCCGTCCACCTGCTGGCTTTCGGGTTCGGCCTCGGCCTTGCGCCGAAGGCGCCCGGCACCTTCGGCACCTTGCTGGGTTTGCCGCTGTGGTGGCTGCTCAGCGGCCTAAATCCCTACGCCTACCTCGCCGTGACGGCTGCGCTGTTCGCCTTCGGCTGCTGGCTGTGTGGCGAGAGCGCGAAACGTCTGGGCGAGCACGACGTGCCCGGCATCGTGTTCGACGAGATCGTCGGCTTTCTCGTCACGGCCATTCCCTTGCTGCCGGCCTTCGGGCCCATGCCCTTCCCGATGTGGGCCTGCCTGGCCGCGGCCTTTGGCGTGTTCCGCCTGTTCGACATCTGGAAGCCCTGGCCGATCCGCCGGCTCGACGCCAGCGTGCCGGGCGGTTTTGGCATCATGCTGGACGACCTCGCGGCAGGCATTTATGGTGCCGCGGTGCTGACGCTCGCGCGTCTCGTGTCATCCTGAGCGTAGCGAAGGATCTCTCTTGAAAACAGTCCGCATCGGCTGCGCCTCCGGTTTCTGGGGCGACACCAACACCGCCGCCGCGCAGCTCGTGCGCGGCGCCGAGCTCGATTACCTGGTGTTCGACTACCTGGCCGAAATCACCATGTCCATCATGGCGGCCAAGCGCATGAAGGACCCGAACGACGGCTACGCGACCGACTTTGTCGAGCACGTGATGGGCCCGCTGCTGCCAGACCTCAAGCTGCGGCGCGTGAAAGTCGTGGCCAACGCCGGCGGCGTGAATCCGCTGGCGTGCAAGAAGGCGATCGAGGCGCTCGCCACCCAGTCGGGCCTGAACTTCAAGGTCGCCGTGGTGCTGGGCGACGACCTGCTGCCGCGCCGCAAGGAATTCGAATCGGCGCGCGAGATGGACACAGGCGCGCCGCTGCCACCGACGATGGTTTCGATGAACGCCTACCTCGGCGCGGTGCCCATCGCGCGCGCGCTGGCCGCCGGCGCGGACATCGTCATCACCGGCCGCTGCGTGGATTCCGCGCTGGTGCTCGGGCCGCTGATGCACGAGTTCGGCTGGAAAGAAACCGATTACGACCTGCTGGCGGCGGGCTCGGTCGCCGGCCACATCATCGAGTGCGGCGCGCAGTGCACTGGCGGCAACTTCACCGACTGGAAGCTGGTGGAGCCGGGCTACTCCGACATGGGCTTCCCGGTCGTGGAATGCGCCGCCGACGGCTCCTTCGTGGTGACCAAGCCGGTGGACACCGGCGGCCTGGT
>JAYUGN010000143.1:0-1831 GCA_043767605.1 Gammaproteobacteria bacterium | reverse complement strand
GCAGTTGCGCGGATGCCGCCAGCGCAGCGCGGTCGAGCACGCCCGCCCACAGCGCGCGGCCCGGACCTGCGGCGCAGATGCGCGTCCTGGCGGTCGGTACCCACTTCACCTTGTACAGACGACGCGAACGATCAATGCTCGGGTTGAACGAGAGCTGCACGTCCTGGGGCGCGAGCGCGTGGATTTCGTCCTCGTGCCACAGCAGCAGCAGGCTGGCGTGCTCGGCGTCGGCGACCAGCGGATTGACCGGATGGCTCACGGAGACGCGCGCACTGCCCGCCGCGATCTTGCGCAGCCACTCGCCGCCGAAGCCGCCGTTGGTGGGCAGTCCCTTCAGCATCCAGGCCGCGACGAAAGCGGTGTCCGAGAGCGAATCGGGAATCGCGTAGTAGCCGAGCTGTTCCTGCACCAGCACCCAGTCGATTTCCGAAAGGCCGATGCCGCCGTAGGCTTCCGGCACCGACATCGCGGTGAGGCCCTGGTCGGCGAGCTTGGCGCGCAGCTCGTTCGAGCGGCCGCTTTTCGTTTCCCAGATCTCGCCCAGCAGCTCCGGCGCCGCCTCGACCATCAGGAATTTCTTGATGGCGTCGCGGAAGGCGACCTGCTGCTCCTCGAAGGTGAAGTCCACTTACGCCCTCGGCAGGCCGAGCATTCGCTCGGCGATGATGTTGCGCTGGATCTCGTTGGTGCCGGCGTAAATCGGTCCGGCCTGCGCGAACAGGAAGCCATCCAGCCAGGTGCCGATGTCGCCAGCATCCGGCGCCTGCGGCATCAGTTCGGCGCGCGGCCCGAGGATGCGCATCGCGGTCTCGTGCATCAGCAGGTCCAGCTCGGACCAGACAATCTTGTTCGTGCTGGCCTCGGCGCCGATCTGGCCGCCGTGCGCGAGGCGCGATGCGGTGCTGTAGGTCGCCAGCGCATAGGCCTCTGCGTCCATGTAGCTCTTCAGCACGGCGTCGCGCAGAGAGGGATCGGCGTCGGCGGTATCACGGTGGCGGCGATACAGCTCGACCAGGTTGCGCGCGGTCTGCTGGAAACGTCCCGGCGAGCGCAACATCAACCCGCGCTCGAAGCCGGCGGTCGCCATCGCGATGTTCCAGCCGGCGCCCTCCTCGCCCAGCCGGTTCGCGACCGGCACGCGCACGTTGTCGAAGAAGATTTCGGCGAAGCCGGTCATGCCATTGAGCTGGCGGATAGGCCGGATCGTGATGCCCTTGGCCTTCAGCGGCAGCAGCAGGAAGGTCAGGCCGTGGTGGCGCTGGCTGGCCGCTTCGCTGCGGAACATGCCGAAGCACCAGTCGGCCCACACGGCGCGCGTGGACCAGGTCTTCTGGCCATTCAGCACGTACTCGTCGCCCTGCAGTTCCGCCTTGCAGCGGATCGCGGCGAGGTCAGAGCCGGCGCCAGGTTCCGACCAGCCTTGCGCCCAGATGTCCTGCCCTTCCGCCATGCGCGGCAGGAAGCGCGCCTTCTGCTCGGGCGTGCCGAATTCCATCAGCGTCGGCGCCAGCAGGAAGATGCCGTTCTGGTTAACGCGCAGCGGCGCCTGAGCGGCCCAGTACTCTTCCTCGAAGATCAGCCACTCGATCAGGTCGCAGCCGCGGCCGCCCATCTCGCGCGGCCAGGTCACGGCACTCCAGCGGCCTTCGAACAGCTTGCGCTCCCATTCGCGGTGCTCGGTGAAGCCGGCCTCGGTGTCGAAACTCTGCAGCGGCTGCTTCGGCACGTTGGCCGCAAGCCACGCGCGGATCTCCGCGCGGAACGCGCGCTGGCGCTCGGTGTATTCGAGTCTCATTCGGAATCCCTGGGCCCCCGCTTTCGCGGGGGCGAC
>JAYUGN010000142.1:0-1842 GCA_043767605.1 Gammaproteobacteria bacterium | reverse complement strand
GCGTGCGCATGTTGTGCAGGCGGTCGGCCAGCTTGATCAGGATCACGCGCAGGTCCTGCGTCATCGCCATCAGGAGCTTGCGGAACGACTCGGCCTGCACCTCGGCGCGCGACTGGCCCTCGATCTTGTGGAACTTGCTGACGCCGTCCACCAGCTGCGCCACGTCCTGGCCGAACTCCTTCGCCAGGTCTTCCTTGGAGATGGTCGTGTCTTCGATGACGTCGTGCAGGATCGCCGCCATCAGCGTGGTGTGGTCCAGCCGCATCTCGGCGAGGATCCGCGCGACCGCCAGCGGATGGTAGATGTAGGGCTCGCCGGAACTGCGGCTCTGGCCCTGGTGCAATTTGGCGCCGAACTCGTAGGCACGGCGCACGTCGGCGACGGCGTCGGCCGGCAGGTACTCCTCGAGTACGCGCGACAGCGGCTCGATGCCGAACTCGCGCGCGACACGCTGGGTGCGGATCGCCGCACCGATGCGCTGGATCACCGGCAGTTCCATGGGCCTTCAAGTTTACGCCGGTGCGCGCAGCCGGCCCCAAAAAGCAGAAAGCCCGGCAGTGCCGGGCTTTCTGGATTCCCGCTTGCGCGGGAATGACGCGATTTACAGGTCGAAGCTGGGATCCAGTGCTTCGAGCTCGACTTTCGGCGCCTGCACGGCCGGCAGGTCGGCTTCTTCCAGCACCTTGCGGTCGGTCAGGCCTTCGGCGATCTCGCGCAGCGAGAGCACGGTGGACTTGTGGTTGCCCCACGGCAACTTGGCTTCGGCGCCGCGCGCCAGCTGGCGGGCGCGCTTGGCGGCGACCAAGGTCAGGTCAAACTGGTTGCCGATGCGCTGCAGGCAGTCTTCGACGGTTACACGAGCCATGAAATTCTCTTGAATAGGGTGCTGCTAGAGGGCGCGTAGTCTACTGAAAGCCCCCCCGTCAGGCCAGCAGTTTCTTGATCAGCGGCCTATGCCTTATCTGTTGTGCTGGCAGGCCCAGCCGACGGGCCATGAAGATGGCGACCAGCTCGGCCATAGCCAGCTCGAACTGCTTGTTTACGATGACGTAATCGTATTCGTCGTAGTGGGCCATCTCAGAGCGCGCCAGCGCCAGGCGCTTGCGGATCGCGTCTTCCTTTTCCTGCCCGCGCGCGCGCAAGCGTTGCGCCAGCTTGGCCATGGAGGGCGGCAGGATGAAGATGCCGGTCGCGTCCGGCCGCCGGGCCTTGATCTGGCGGGCGCCCTGCCAGTCGATGTCGAGGATCAGGTCGCTGCCGGACGCCAGCACTGACTCGGTCCTGGCCATCGCCGTGCCATACAGGTTGCCGTAGATCTCGGCGTATTCCAGGAACTGCCCGCGCGCGATGCGCTTCTCGAACTCGGGGCGCTTGATGAAGTGGTAGTGGACGCCCTCGCGCTCGCCGGGACGCGCCGGGCGCGTGGTGTACGACACCGAGATCGCCGCCGGCACGCCGGCGCGCTTGAGCTGCTGGATCGAGCCGCGCGTGAGGCTGGTCTTGCCGCCGCCGGACGGCGCCGAGACGATGAAGAGGCCGCCGGGCGCCTTACTCGACATTCTGGACCTGCTCGCGCAGCTGCTCGATGATCACCTTGATCTCGATGGCGTTGCGCGTGATCTCGCCGTCCTGCGACTTGGACGACAGCGTGTTGGCCTCGCGGTTGAGCTCCTGCATCAGGAAGTCCAGCCGCCGTCCCACTGCATCCTCGCGGGCCAGCGTCTTGCGCACCTCGGCCAGGTGTCCGGCAAGGCGCGACAGCTCCTCGTCCACGTCGAGCCTTTGCGCCGCCAGCACCACTTCCTGCTCGAGTCGCGAGGGCTCCACGTCGGTGCCCAGGTC
>JAYUGN010000141.1:0-14917 GCA_043767605.1 Gammaproteobacteria bacterium | reverse complement strand
CCGCCGACTGGATCGGCGACTACAAGAAGGCGCTCGACCAGATGCGGCAGGCTGGGCTCGAGGCGATCAAGCGGCTGCCGGTGGAATCCGGCTCGGGCCCCGGCGCGAACGTGGGTCCCTCATTGCCGCTCGAGAAATACGCCGGCGTGTATGCCGACCCGTGGTACGGCACGGTCACGATCAAGAAAAACGGGCAGGGGTCAGTCACGGGCCTGACGATCCAGTTCGACCACACCCCGACGATGCACGGCGCGCTCGAGCACGTGCGCTACGACACTTTCCGGACGCGCTTCACCAACCGCCAGTTCGAGGACACGTACCTGAGCTTTGCGCTAAAACCCGACGGCACGATCGACCAGGTGAGGCTCGCGGCCGTCTCGCCGCTCGCGGATTTCAGCTACGACTACCAGGACCTGCTGCTGACACCGGTGGCGGGGAAGCAATAGCCTTCTACGCATCGGCGTCAAATGCTGCGGCATATCCGCAAGCTTGTGGACCAGCACACGTCCGGCGGCAAGTCCCTGCTTTGAAGAGGCCGGTCGCGTTCTACCCTGGACCGGAGCCGGGGGACGTACTTTGGTGCCGCGGGCCCAAGCCGCGCCCCTGCATCGCCAGCTGGATCTCCGATGTATCCGAAGCCGGCCAGCCATTTCGCGTCAGAGTCATCTATGGCACGTCGTCCTTTGGCGGACCCCCACGACCCACGGAATTCGACATCGACCCGGTTGAGCACCCGGCAGCCTGGTTACAGGCGGGACTCAGCAAGGCAACGCGGTTCGACCTCGCCAAGGCCGTCGTCGTGAACTACGACGATATGTATTTCTCGCTCGCACCCAATGGCAACCGGGCGCCTGGATCCACGCCGCGGCTTGGCGTACTTCATCCAAGCCGCTACCGCGCCCTCCAGGATGCAGACCGCGCGGTGGCTGCGAGGGGCTCGCGTAGCCGCTGACCATCCGACCATGCCGGTGTATGGCTTTTGTTAAATTGGGGTCTGTCCCCTATTTACTTCGCGGCAGCCATCCGTTGCGCCTGCAGTTTCGCCGCGAACCAGAAACCCGGGATCGAGAGCAGCGCCACGGACTGGGTCCAGACAATCGCCCAGGTGAACGGCTGGGCCATGCCGGACTTCGTGAAGGCGTCCGCCAGCGCGCCGACGCAGGCGTTGCCGCCGCCGGCGCCGAAGAATGTCGTGCACAGCACGAACACCGAGACGATCGCAGCGCGGTGCTGCGGCGGCACCATTTCCTGCAGCGAGGACAGCGCCGGCCCGAACAGCAGGCCGGTCGAGATCGAGGAAATGAAGGCCAGGATCATGAAAAGCGGCGTGTGGCCCGGCACGAAGCGGTAGGCGGCCACCAGCGGCGCGAAGACCAGCACCACGCCGGCGAGGAATTTGAGCCGGCCCATGACGTAGCGCTTGGCGGCCCAGTCGCCGCCGGCGCCGCCGAGGAAGGCACCGGACGCGCCGCCGATCAGGAACAGCCAGCCAAGCAGGTTCTTGGCTTCGCCCGCCGCGTAGCCGCGCTCCCGGATCCACCACAAGAGCTCGAGGATGCCCGCGCCGAGCGCGAACACGAGCAGGGCACAGGACAGCAGGGTCAGGCCCAGCGCCGGGTTGCTGCGCAGCTCGCGCCAGATCCCGCCGAAAGTGTCGGCGAAGGATGCGGACTTCTGCGCCGCCGCGACCGGGGCGGCCTCGCGCCCCATCTCCCGCCCCATCTCCCGCATCGGGTCGCGCATGAACAGCATCACCAGCGCGGCCGCGGCGACGCCGATCACGCCGAGCAGGATGAAGGCGCCGCGCCAACCGATGATCGGCCCGACCCAGGCGGCGAAGATGAAGCTGCCGCCGACGCCGATCGGATAACCCATGTAGTAGAACCCGCTGGCAAACGCGCGTCGCTGCGGCGCGAAGCGGTCGGCGAGCAGCGAGACCGCGCTGGGCGTAAGGCAAGCCTCGCCGACGCCGATGAACAGTCGCGCCGCGGCCATCTGCATGAAGCTCGAAGTCATGCCGGTGACGGCGGTCAGCGCGCTCCACAGCGTGAGGCCCGCAGCGATAAGCCGGGGCCGGTGCACGCGGTCGGCCAGCGAGCCTGCGAACAGGCCCATGATCGTATACACGCCGGTGAAGACCAGGCCCGTCAGCAAGCCGAACTCGAGGTTGGTGAGTTTCAGCTCGCCGATGATGTCCGGCGAAAAGCCGATCAGGAGATAGCGGTCGGCGAAGTTCAGGATGTTCAGGAACATCAGCGCGAGCAACAGGGCACCGCCGCCGCGGGCTAGGGGCTGGGTCATCGAGTGAAACTCCTCCGCATAGTTATTATGGATCCCCGCTTGCGCGGGGATGACAAATAGTTGTTACGTCCGCCGTTAGTTGTTACGTCCGCCGTGCCGCGTCTTCGAGCTTACTCCAGTCGGTGAACATCTCGCGCAATTTGAGCTTCTGGAACTTGCCCGTGGACGTGCGCGGGATCTGCTCGATGAAGGTGTAAGCCTCGGGCAGCCACCAGTCGGCGAACTTGCCCTTCAGGTGCGCGCGCAACTGCTCGGGCGTGACTTCCATGCCGGCGCGCTTCACCACCACCGCCAGCGGACGCTCCATCCATTTTTCGTGCGGCACCGCGATCACCGCGGCTTCGGCCACCGCCGGGTGCGCCATCAGCTCGTTCTCGAGCGCCTGGCTGCTGATCCACTCGCCACCGGACTTGATCAGGTCCTTGGCGCGGTCGGTGATGCAGATGATGCCCTCCGGCGTCATCGCCGCGACGTCGCCGGTGCGAAACCAGCCGTCGGGCGAGAAGCGGTCCGCCGAGTCGGGCCGGTTGTAATAGCTGCCGGTGACCCACGGCCCGCGCACTTCGACTTCGCCGACGCTCTGGCCGTCCCACGGCGCTTCGCCGTCCTCGTCCATGATCCGCAGCTCGACCAGCGGCACGACGATGCCGGCCTGTGCGCGCAGGCGCAGCCGTTCGTCCTCGGGCAGCGCGTCGAGTTCGGGCCGCTGGCGGCAGACGCTTGCGATCGGCGAGGTCTCGGTGAGGCCCCAGGCTTCCACGATATGCAGGCCGAATTCATCGAGGCCCTTGATCAGCGACTGCGGCACGGCCGAGCCGCCGACCAGCATGCGGATCTCGTCCTTGAGCTTCCAGCGCGCCGGCTCCTTGCGCAGAGCGGCGAGCATCGCCATGCAGATGGTCGGCACGCCGGCGCTTATGGTCGTGCCGGTTTCCTGCATCAGGTCGAGCAGGCTCTCCGAATCCAGGTGTGGGCCGGGGAAGGCGAGCCGCGCGCCGGTCATGACGGCGACGTAAGGCAGCGTCCAGGCATTGACGTGGAACATCGGCACCACCGGCAGCACCGTGTCGCGGAACGACAGGCCCACCGAGTCCGGCAGCGCCATGCCGAAGGCGTGCAGCACCGAGGAGCGGTGCGAATAAACCACGCCTTTCGGGTTGCCGGTCGTGCCGCTGGTGTAGCACATGCCACAGGCCGCGTTCTCGTCGACCTCGACGTACTTGAAGTCGTCGGCCGGCGGCGCGATGAAACTCTCGTAGTCCTCGAACGCGGGCCCGCGGCCGCGCTCAGCGCGGCCGTCCAACTTGATCGTGCCGTCGAAGCCGACCACGAACACGCGTTCGAACTTCACCTTGTCGCGGAACTTCTCGTACAGCGGCAGCAAGCAGTCGTCCACGATCAGGAAGCGGTCGCCGGCGTGGTTCGCGATGTAGGCGATGTCGTCGGGGAACAGGCGCAGATTCAGGGTGTGGACGACGCCGCCCGCGGCCGGGATGCCGAAGTAAGTCTCGAGGTGCACCGCGTGATTCCACATCAGCGTGCCGACGCGGTCCCCCGGCTTCAACCCGGCCTTGACCAGGGCCTGCGCGAGCTGCCGCGCGCGCGGGTACATCGCGCCGTAGGTCGTTCGGTGCAACGAGCGGTCGGGGCGGCGCGTGATCACCTCGACGCCGCCATACGGGCGCCGCGCGCGCTCGAGCAGCAGGTTGAGCGACAGCGGCGTGGACATCATTGTCGACTGCATGGCTTTCACCCCCGCGTGCAAACCGTACTGCTGTCCGGCATGACATACGAAAGAAGAAACTCGAACGTCGGTGTGGAAACATCCGGTCCCGACGGATCGGTCAGCGCCGCGTCGCGCGCCGAGCCGCTGGAAGCGGCGTTGGACCACATGTGTCCCATGCCCTGAATCAGCCAGCGCTGGACGAGCAGGCAGCCGGCCGCGTCAGTGTAATCGTCGATGGCGTAGGCCTGCCCGCCGGGCTTCTGGCCGGAACGTGTGGCGGACCGGTTGCGGCTCACGCTGCCGTCGTTCTGGCCGTTGTCCGCCCAGTCGTCGCTGGCGAGGAACTGTTGCACCACCAGTTCCGCGTTGGCAGGAGGCACTACCGGATCGGTGTCGCCCTGAATCACGAAGATCGGCACGACCCGGGCCCGCGGGCCCATCGCCTCGTAAGCCATCTGGCCCGAGGCTTCGCCGGACAGCGTCCCGGTCGAGCCGAGGCAGGAGGGGCCTCCCTTGTACTCGCACCCGGCGTAAATCATTGCGGCGGCGTACAACTCCGGATAGGTGACCGCCATGATGTCGGACATGGCGCCGCCGGCCGAGATGCCGGCGACGTACACCCGGCGCGCATCGACGTGCCAGCGGCTCATGACTTCGCGGGTGATCCCGGCAATCAACGACGGTTCGCCGGCGTCGCGCGACTGGTGCTCGGCCAGGAACCAGTTCCAGCAGCGGCTGCCGTTGGCGTTGGGGTCCTGTTCGGGATAGGCGACCAGCACCCGGTAGGTTTCTGCCAGTTCGTTGAAGCGCGACCAGCGCGCCTCCTCGTCGGCGTTGGAGCCGCAGCCGTGCAGGTCGACGATCAGGGGCACCGCGTCGCCGGTGTAACTGGCCGGCACATAGACTTTGTAGGTCCGGGTGCCGGCGGGGTTCGTGTAAGAAAAGCGTTCAAAGCTGCCGCCCCCCACCGTTGCCAGCGGATCGCTGGTGCCGCAGGCGGTGAGCAGCGGTGCGGTGAGCACCGCTGCCACAGTCTTGAGCCATAAGCGCATGGGCGTTCTAGAACGAGTAGCGCAGCTGGCCGAAGATTTCGCGCGGCGGTTCCTGGATGCTGAGGATCTGGTTGGCGAAAATATCGCCCTTTCGCACCGCGGTCACTTCGTCGGTCAGGTTATTGCCGATGATCTGGAACGTCCAGCCTTGCGCCAGCTGGCCGATGCCGATGTTGGCCCGGTAGCGCGTGAAGGCCGCCTGCCGTTTGCGTTCGTCCAGGTCCAAATCCAGCAACTGGCTGCTCTGATATTCGACGGTGGCGCCCAGGTTGAAATTCAGGCCCCAGAACGGCAGCGGCGCCAGCCAGCTTGCGGTCAGCGTGCTGTCCAGCTTGGGCGCGAACGGGAACGACTTGCCGGTGGCGTCGCATTGGTTTTGTGCGTTACCACCCTTGGGGTCGGCCGTTGAATTGGCGGGGCACTCATTGTTCTTGAAATCGAGGTACTTGGTGTCGTTGTAACCCAGCGTGGCAATCATCGTCATGCCGTTGAACGGTAGCCACTTGATGTCGCCCTCCACGCCCCTGGCGCGCGCGTGCGGCGCGTTTTCAACCCGGGTGATGCCGAGGCCGATGGTGCCGGGCTTGCGCACGCGGCTCAGCACCTGGAAGTCTGTCGCATCCATGTTGTAAGCCGACAAATTGAGCCGCAATGCGCCGTTGAAGATGGGCGAGGTCTTCAGGTCAAGACCCCACTCGTCCAGCGTTTCGGGTTTGTACACCAGTTCCACTTCCTCGTCCTTGCTGAAGGCAAACGCGTTGTAGCCGCCGCCCTTGAAGGCGCGCGCAAAATGCACGAACAGGCTCACCTCGTCGATCGGATCGTACTGCAGCGAGATCTTGGGCTGCACATGATTTTCCTTCAGCGAGCGGGTCGCATCGAACTCCTTGAGCCCGACGGCCCCCATCAAGGTATTGGGCGGCGGCGTGTCGAACTTCTGGTGCCAGACGCCGTCTTTTTGTTCCTGGCTGAAGCGCACGCCGGTTTGCAGGGCCCATTGCGGCAGGAACTGCCACTGCGCCTGGCCGAACACGGCTTGCACATCGCCCGTCTGCTGAAAGTACTGGCTGAATTCTTCAGTCGAGGTGCTCGGCGGCGGCTGCGGCAGGGGATCGCCGCCCGACGCCGCGGTCAGTTCCAGAAAAGGACCGTCGAAGAACTTGAAGTGGAACAGGCTGTCGAGGATTTCGCGCTTCTGGTAGAACACACCGGCCAGCAGGTTGGTGCTGCCGAGATTCATGCCAAAGAGGTCCTTCAAGCCGAACAGCCCATCCAGTCCGGCGGATTCTCCGCGAAGCTCGAAGGTGGTGGTGGGATCCTTGTCGGCACCGACACCGTGCAAGGCTGGCACCGGCGTGAAGTCGGCGTCCACCGCCAAGGTCGTGTCCAGTGCCGAATGGCCGGCCAGACCGGTGAAGCCCCAGACGCCGAAAGCGCTTTTCCACTCGAGGTTCGTCGTATCGATGGTGGCCTTGCGGCCATCCGCGCCGTCGATGGAGGCGATGTAATTGCCCTCGATGAAATCGGCATTGGGATCGTAATTGCGCACCGTGTCACGGAACCCCTGGGTGGTGCTTGCCAGTTCCTCGCCGGCGCCGAACTGCTCCATCGCGACATGTTCGTAGGACAGCTTGAAGCTCGAGGCCAGCAGGTCCGGGAACAGGAGCTTGGCGCGGGTGCCTTCATGCGTGTAGCCGCGAAACTTCTCGGGCAGGTCCGGCTGGGTCTGATGGACCGTGTTACGGATGAAGCCGTCGCGCTCATCAGTCAGAACCGCGACGCGGAAATCCACCAGATCCCTGATCAGCGGACCGCCGCCGGCCAGTTCAAGCCGCTGGCGGCCGAACTCGCCGCCCTGCAAGTCCAGAACGCCACCCCAGTCGGGCGCCGGGTCGTTGGTGACGATGTGGATCAGGCCAGCGGTGGTGTTCTTGCCAAACGTGGTGCCCTGCGGGCCACGCATGACTTCGATACGGTTGATATCGAATATTCCGGAGCTGAAATAGGTGGGGGTGGTGTACGGAATGCCGTCAATCGCAATGCCCAGCGGCGGCTCAATCGCCTTGTTGTTGTTGTTGAAGGAAAAGCCGCGCGCGCGCGGCGCGGCGAAAAAGCCGGCCGATTCCACCTTGACGTTGGGCACGAACAGCATCGCCTCGCGCAGGTCCACGATGCCTTTTTCCGCGATCAGCTTGTCGTCCACCACCGAGATCGAGATGGGCACGTCCTTGGCGGACTGCTCGCGCTTCTGCGCGGTGACCACGACGTCGTCGAGCGCGGTGGCTTCGTGTGACGGCGCTTCAGCTGCGGGCTGGGCGACCGGAATGGTCGGCAACGGTGCCTGCGCGGGGGCGTTTTCGGCGCCAGTGGCCGGCTGAGTTTCCGCCGTCGACCCCGGTTCAGAGGAGGCAGGCACGGCAGCGTCCGCAGGCGCGGACTCGGCCTGCCCGGGTTGGGCATCGCCCGGCGGTGCGGCGTCCTGCGCCCAGGCGGGCAACGCGGCAGCCACCGCAAACAACAGCGCCCAAATTGCACGAACTCCGATCACGTTGTCCCTCCTCAGTGGCCGGGGTGTTTCCGCCGGCTCGTCACGCAACTCTCTATTTGTCCCGTGCGCCCAGCAGGCGCAATGCGAACTCCGCATATGTTTCGGCGACCTGTTCGCCGGTGAATTCATCGTCCGGCGCGAACCAGAACGCCACGCGCAGGCCCATGCCGCCGATCGCGGCGGCGCTGAGCCACGGGTCCAGCGCTTTGAACACCTTGCGGGCGCGGCCGCGCTCAATGATGTCGTGCAGGGTCTGTTCGGCCTGCCTGCGCACCGACAGCACCGGCGCCAGTGCCGCGGGCGAGAGCGTGTGCAACTCGGTATTGGTGACCACGGCCAGCATTGGATAGTCGGTGTGGAAGCGAACGTGCGCGCGGGTCCAGGCCCGGATTTGCGCGCGAGGATCCGGCTCGCAGTCGAGCAGGGCGTCGCGCACGTGCCGCAGGTGTTCGTCGTGGCCGATGCGCAGGATCTCTGCCAGCACGGCTTCCTTGGACGCGTAGTGCGAATAGAGCGTCGGCCCCTGCAGGCCGCAGGCCGCCGCGATGTCGCGGATCGAGGTGCCGGAATAGCCCCGCTCGGCGAACAAGTGCAGTGCGGTCTCGAGGATCACGCGGCGGGCCGGCGACAGCCCGGCTTCCGGCAGCGGTGCCGGCGCGGTCGCGGCCAGGCGCCGCGAGCTGGGGGTCATCGAGGTTCTCATGCTAACGAATGTTAGGCTAACATTCGTTAGTCCCGCAACTCCGGCGGGCTGTGAGGAATGCTGCAATGCACGAACAGTCGTTAGCCTATCCGGGAGTCCCGTATCGCACGCTCGACGTGCCGGTGCAGGGCGGGTCTTTGCGCGTGGGGCTATGGGGCGAGTCGGGCCCGGTGATCCTGTGCTCGCACGGCATCACCGCCAACCACGCCGAATTCCAGCACTTTGCGCAGGCCATGGGCCCGGGCGTGCGTCTCGTCGCGCCCGACCATCGTGGCCGCGGCCACAGCTACAAGATCGAGGGCCCCTGGGGCATGCGCGCGCACGCCGCCGACCTGGTCGCCGTGCTCGATCACCTGGGCCTGGCGAAGGCCGACGTGATGCTTGGCCACTCGATGGGCGGCTTCGTGGGCACGGTGACGGCGGCCCTGTATCCGGACCGCATCGGCGCGCTGCTGATGGTGGACGGCGGCGTGCCGCTGGCCCAGTTGTCCTGGGTCACGAAGATCCCGTTCTCGGACTGGATGGTCGAGAAGCTCACCGAACGGATCATCGGCCCGGCGCTCAAGCGCCTCGACATGACGTTCAAGAGCCTCGAGGCCTACCTCGATTACTGGCGCCCGCACCCGGCGCTCGCGGGCAACTGGTGCACGGAGTACGAGCGCTGGGTCGCCTACGACCTGATCGGTGAGGCGCCGGCCCTGCGCTCGAGCGTGCGCAAGGACGCGCTGATCCTCGACGTGCGCACGCAGTTGATCGAGGACCTGGTGCCGCAATCCCTGAAGAAACTCGACTGCCCGGTGCGCTTCCTGCGCGCCGAGCGCGGCCTGTTCAACGACAAGCCGCTGTATTCCGAGGAGCGGCTCGCCAAGGCCGCCAAGCCCGTGCGCCGCTTCAGTTCCGCGACGATCCCCGGCACCAATCACTACACGATCCTGCTGTCGCAGCACGGCGCCCGCGCGGTCGCGGCCGAAGTCCGCCAGCTCATGGCCCCTCGAGCGGCCCCTCAAACGGCCCCTCAAACGGCCTAGAGCAAAAGGGGGGAATGGGGTCAGACTGCATTTTTCCCCAAAAGGATATTAGGCTTCGAGCATGTCCTCCGAAAAAAACAGTCTGACCCCGTTTCCCCCCGGCGCGCGCTTTCGCGCCGCGGTCGCTGCCGAAAAGCCCCTGCAGGTGGTCGGTGCGATCACGGCTTATGCCGCGCGCATGGCCGAGCGCACGGGCTTCAAGGCGCTGTACCTTTCGGGCGGCGGCGTTGCCGCCAACTCGTTGGGCATTCCCGATCTCGGCATCAGCTCGATGGAAGACGTGCTGATCGATGCGCGCCGCATCACCGATGCCAGTTCGCTGCCGCTGCTGGTGGACATCGATACCGGCTGGGGCGGGGCCTTCAACATCGCCCGCACCATCAAGACGTTCGCCAAGGCGGGCGTCGCCGCCGTGCACATGGAAGACCAGGTCGGCCAGAAGCGTTGCGGCCACCGTCCCGGCAAGGAAGTCGTGACGAAAGAAGAAATGGTGGACCGCGTCAAGGCCGCGGTGGACGCGCGCACCGGCGAGATCGTGATCATGGCCCGCACCGATGCCGCGGCGGTCGAGGGCATTGATCGCGCGATCGAGCGCGCGGTGGCCTACGTCGAGGCCGGCGCCGACATGATCTTCCCCGAGGCGATGAAGACGCTCGAGGATTACCGCAAGTTCAAGCAGGCCGTGAAGGTGCCGATCCTCGCCAACCTGACCGAGTTCGGCACCACGCCGTTCTTCACGACCGCGGAGCTGGCGAGCGTGGACTGCGACATCGCGCTGTACTGCTGCGGCGCTTACCGCGCCATGAATGCCGCGGCGCTGAATTTCTACAAGACGCTGCGCGCCGAGGGCACGCAGAAGAGCCTGGTGCCGGCGATGCAGTCGCGCGCCGACCTCTACGACTACCTCGGGTACCACGCGTACGAGCAGAAACTCGACGCCCTCTTTGCGAAGGACAAGAAATGAGCGAGAGCAACATTCCCACGGCCGCGAAGCCGAAAAAATCCGTCGCGCTGTCGGGCGTCGTCGCCGGCAACACGGCGCTGTGCACCGTCGGCCGCACCGGCAATGACCTGCACTACCGTGGCTACGACATCCTTGATATCGCCGACGAGTGCGAGTTCGAGGAGATCGCGCACCTGCTGGTGCACGAGAAGCTGCCGAACCGGTCCGAGCTCGGCGCGTACAAGAAGAAGCTGCAGTCCCTGCGCGATCTCCCGGCGCCGGTGAAAGCCGCGCTCGAGCAGATCCCCAAGACCGCGCACCCGATGGACGTGATGCGCACGGGCGTGTCCATCCTCGGCACGATCGAGCAGGAAGCCGCGGACCACAACCACGCGGGCGCGCGGGACATCGCCGACCGCTTGATGGCCTGCCTGGGCTCGATGCTTCTCTATTGGCATCACTACGCCAACAGTGGCAAGCGCATCGGCCTGGTGACCGACGACGATTCGATCGGCGGGCATTTTCTGCACCTGCTGCACGGCAAGAAGCCGTCGGCCTCATGGGTGCGCGCGATGCACACGTCCCTGGTGCTGTACGCCGAGCACGAGTTCAACGCGAGCACGTTCACCTGCCGCGTCGTGGCCGGCACGGGCTCGGACATTTACTCTGCAATCGTCGGTGGCATTGGCGCGTTGCGCGGCCCAAAGCACGGCGGCGCCAACGAGGTCGCCTACGAGATCCAGTCGCGTTACAGGACGCCGGACGAAGCCGAGAAGGACATCGTCGAGCGCGTCGCGCGCAAGGAAGTCGTCATCGGCTTCGGCCACCCGGTGTACACGGTGAGCGATCCGCGCAACAAGATCATCAAGGAAGTCGCGCGCTCCCTGTGCAAGGAGCAGGGCGACATGGGCCTGTTCGACATCGCCGAACGCCTCGAGACCGTGATGTGGCGCGAGAAGAAGATGTTCCCGAACCTCGACTGGTTCAGCGCCGTCAGCTACCACGTGATGGGCATCCCGACCGCGATGTTCACGCCGCTGTTCGTGATGGCGCGCACCTCTGGCTGGAGCGCGCACATCGTCGAGCAGCGCATCGACAACAAGATCATCCGCCCGAGCGCGAACTACACGGGGCCGGAAGACCTCAAGTTCGTGCCAATAAACCAGAGACCCTGAACATGCCGAGCGTACTGATCGAAACCCGCCGCGCGTACACGCCGAAGGAAGAGACGGCGATCATGGAGGCCGTGCACCTGGCGCTGCGCGATGCCTTCAAGATCCCGGCCGACGACCGCTGCCTGCGGCTGGTGTCGCACGAGCCGCACCGGTTCGCTTGCCCGCCGGATCGCAAGCAGCCCGATCGCTTCATCCACATCACGATCGAAGCCTTTGCAGGCCGCTCGATCAACGCCAAGCGCGAGCTCTACCAGTGCATGGTGGACCGGCTCGAGCCGCTGGGCATTCCGCACGACCATGTCACCGTGCTGCTGCACGAAGTGGCGCGCGAGAACTGGGGCCACCGCGGCATGGCCGGCTCCGACATCGACGTCGGATTCAAGATCGAGGTTTGACCCGCAGAAACGTAGGCTGGGCTGACCCCGCGAAAGCGGGGGAAGCCCAGCGCTCGTCAGCCCGGTGTCGGCGGCGGCGCAGTCGCCGGCGCTGGTGTTCCCGGCGCAGCCGGAGCGGTGGACTCGACGGGCGGAGCGGGGGGCGGAGCAGGCGGCGTCGGGGCAGGCAGGCCCGGCTGGACCACGGGCGCGGCGCCCGGCACCGGTGCGAGGCCCGGAGCCGGCATCGGCCTGCTGAGCTCGACCGGCGTCAGTTTCACCACGAAATATTCCGTGTCGCCGAAGCAGGAGCTCGGGATCCCCGGGTGCTGCTCGTAGGACAGCGACACGGGCTGGCCGGCGTGCTGCTCGATCTGGTGGGCGATGTCGTCGTCGCGCACCGTGAAGCTGAAGATCTGCGGCATCGCGCCCGGCAGGTTCGCCATCGCGATTTCGCCTTCCCAGGTCTTGCAGATCCAGCCCTTCTTGGAAATCTTCTGCACGTAGCCGGCGCGCTCACCCGAGGAATAGGTGTAATGCAGCGTGGTGTAGATCCAGCCGCCCGCAATAAGGACGAGCAGGGCCGACAGGGTTCCGAGGATTTTCAGGAGGATTTTCATCAGGGCGGAGTGCCGGCGGAGGTATTGGGGCAAACAATAGCCGAAGTCCGCGCCAGGGAATAACCCGCGGCGAAAAGCTAGAAGTGCATCTCGAGACTCAGGCCGGGCGCGGCGCCGGTCTCCTCGGGCTGGTCGCCGAGAGGCGCGCCCCAGCTCCAGCCGTATTCCTTGCGGATGAACTCCGCACCGGCAAACGTCGTCGAGGTGTGGGCGGACGGGAATGAGTGCGGCTCGCCGTTCGGGCGATCCTCGTTCACCAGCCCCTTGAGGCCGAAGGCCACGAGCGGCAGGCCAACCAGGATGCCGTCCGCCGACGCTGCGAGATTCGCGTTCTCACCCGGCGCCGTGGCCTGCGCCGCACTGGCAATCAGGAGGGCAATTGCCCCGACCCACCACCCTCGGATACTCCGTTTCATACACACTCAATGGGGCGCGAGGGCCGGACGGCAAGACTGCGACCTTGGTCTATATTGGCGCCCCCACCAAGGACGGCAGATGAACGACAAGAAAATTGCACTGGTCACCGGCGCCAACTCGGGCATCGGCCGCCGGACCGCGATCAAGCTTGCGAAGCAGGGCTACAAGGTGTTCCTGGCCTGCCGCTCGGAAGACAAGGCGCGGCCGGTGGTGGACGAAATCAACGCCGCCAATCCGGGGCACGCGGAATTCCTCAAGCTCGACCTTGCGGACCTCAATTCCGTGCGCGAATGCGCGCGGCAATTCCTCGCGCTGCACCTGCCGCTGGACCTGCTGGTCTGCAATGCCGGCCTCGCCGGCGCTCACGGCCGCACCAAGCAGGGTTTCGAGCTGACCTTCGGCGTGTGCCATGTCGGGCACTTCCTGCTGACGCAGCTGCTGCTCGAACGCATCAAGGCCGCCGCGCCGGCGCGCATCGTGGTGGTGGCGAGCCGCGGCCACATGCGCACCTCCGGCATCGATTTCAACGCGGTGCGCGAGCGCACGGCGACCAGGACCGGTTTCCCCGAGTACTGCGTGGCCAAGCTCGCCAACGTGCTGTTCGCCGCCGAACTCGGCCGGCGCCTGAAGGGCACCGGCGTGACGACCTACTCGCTGCATCCGGGCGTGGTGGCCACCGAGGTGTGGCGCTCGGTGCCGGGGCCGCTGCGCGCCGTGGTCAAGCTGTTCATGCGCAGTGAAGAAGACGGTGCTTCGACCTCGCTGTTCTGCGCGACCGATGCGAGCGTGGCGAAGGAAACCGGCCTGTATTACGTGGACGAGAAGGTCACGGAGACCTCGAAGCCGGCCCAGGACATCGGGCTCGCGCAGCGCCTTTGGGCCGAGACCGAACAGTGGGTGGCGGCGGCGTAGGATGGCGGCATGAAAAAACGCGCCAGCGCAGCACTTACAATCGCCCTGCTCACCGCCTGCGGCACCTCGGCCCCGCCGTCCTCGTCGTCGCTGGCAGCACCGGTCGACGTGTTCGCGCCGGGCAAGCGCGTCTCGGTGCCCAAGGCCACCTGCCAGCCGGGCGACAAGCCCGAGCCGGGGTTGCAGGGGCGCGTGGCCAACGCCGACGTCGCCAACGCGCCATTCAACTGCAACCTCACGCTGGTGAGCCTGACTCCGGATTCCGCGGTGGACTCGCTGGATTCATTCAATGACTGCGCCTACTACGGCAAGGGCCTGTTTGCCGGAGGCGCCCAGGTGATGGACGTCTCCAACTCCGCGGTTCCTGTGCCGACTGGCGCGATGGCAACGCCGGCGATGGTCGACCCGTGGGAATCGCTGCGCGTGAACGTGAAGCGCAAGATGCTGGCGGGCGATTCCAACACCAACCAGTACCTCGACCTCTACGACATCAGCGGCGATTGCCGGGTGCCGGTGCTGATCTCGAGCACGCAGATGACCACGGCGAACGGCCACGAGGGCTGGTTCTCGCCCGACGGCAACACCTATTTCATGAGCGGACGCGTGCCGCTGACCGCGGTGGACATCAGCGATGCGGCCGTCCCGAAGGAAATCGTTTCGCACGCGTTCGATGCCAGCACGCATGGTGGCTCGACCACCGAGGACGGCGCGATGTCGTTCGTGTGCCAGCAGGCATCGTTCCCGAACGACAAGCTGCTGATCCTGGATACGCGCGACATCACGGCGCGCAAGCCCGGCGCCGAGTTCAAGCTGATTGCGGAAATCCCGCTGATGGACAACCAGTGGTGCCAGGGCGCCTACCGCGTGACCTACAAGGGCCACCCGTACCTGATCCAGTACGGCGAGCGCGCGACCGCCAACGACTGCAGCATGTCGGATGCGGGCTGGGCGACGTTCGGCTATCCGCGCATCTACGACTTTGCCGATCCGGCGCATCCGCAACTCGTCTCGACCATGATGCTCGAGACCGCACTGCCGGAGAACTGCCAGACGGTGAAGGGCGAGGGCTCGCAGGTGAGCGGCTTCGGCTACAGCGTGCATCACTGCACGCCGGATCG
>JAYUGN010000140.1:0-5646 GCA_043767605.1 Gammaproteobacteria bacterium | reverse complement strand
CCTCGACCCCGAGCTTCTGCAGCGCCAGCGCGCAGATCACGACCAGCGCGGAGATTCCGTGCACGCCGAGCAGCGGCGCGAGCTTCGCCACCGGCGTGTCGAGCGCCAGCTCGCCGTAGCTGAGCCACGGAAAACCGTCGAAGAGCCAGGTGCCGCGCAGCAGTTCGAGGAAGACGAACAGCGCCGGCACCGCGACCCAGCCGATGGGCGCGTGCAACAGCCGCAGGCGCGCGGCCAGCGCAAAGCCGATCGCGTCGTAGGCGGCGAGATACGCGGCCAGCGCCACCATCAGCAGCGCGCCGAGCCAGGCCGGGGCGCCGCCATAGGTGTGGGTCGAGATGTAGACCCAGTAGATGCCGGTCAGGTAGTGCGCGAAGCCGTAGAGCCAGCCGAGGAAGGCCGCGCGGCCCGCGGGCGCGCGCGCGGCGATCGCGAACATGAGCGCCAGCGCCAGCACCGGGAGGTACCACTGGCCGTACGGCGCGTAGCCGAGCGTGGCGACGACGCCCAGCAGCGGGGCGACCGGCCAGCGGAGGCGATGCAGTGTGCGAAAAGGCATTTCCCTCACCCGGCCGCTACGCGGCCGGCCTCTCCCGGAGGGAGGGGCAAGAACGCAGGCTCATGCCTCGGGCATTACCGTCACTTGCAGCTGGTGCACGCGCCGCGTGTCGGCACGCTGCACGTTGAAGCCGAAGCGCGCGATGCGCACGCTCTCGCCGCGCCGCGGCATGTGGCCGAAGCGGTGCACCACCAGCCCGCCGATGGTGTCGAACTCGTCCACCGGGAAGTCGGCCTTGAAGTAGGTGTTGAAGTCGGCCACCGGCGTGAGCCCGTTGACCAGGTAGCGCCGCTCGTCCTGCTTCTGGATCTTGGCGCTCTCGGATTCGTCGTGCTCGTCGGCGATCTCGCCGACAATCTGCTCGATCACGTCCTCGATGGTGACCAGGCCCGACACCCCGCCGTACTCGTCCACCACCACGGCCATGTGGTTGCGGCTGCCGCGGAATTCCTTGAGCAGCACGTTGACGCGCTTGGATTCCGGCACGAATACCGCCGGGCGCATCAGGCGCATCAGATCGAAAGTGGACGCATCGAAGCCCGGCACCGTGGAGGTGAAGCGCAGCAGGTCCTTGGCCAGCAGGATGCCGACCACCTTGTCCTTGGAATCCGACACGACCGGGAAGCGCGAGTGGCCCGACTCGACCATCACCGGCAGGATCTTGTCGAGGGTCCAGACCTGCTCGACCACGGCCATCTGGCCGCGCGGGATCATGATGTCGCGGACCTGCAGCTCGGAGGTGGAGAGGGCGCCTTCGATCATCACCAGCGCGTCGGCGTCCACCAGCTTCTGTTCCTGGGCCGCCTGCAGGATTGCCATCAGGTCTTCACGGGTCTGGGGACCGCCCGCCAGCGTCTGGGTGAGCTTCTTCCACCACGGCGGCACCGGCGCCTTCTTCGGGCGCGCCTTTTCCTTGGTCATAAGGGCTTAGCGGGGTTCATAGGGGTCCGGGATGGACAGCCGGGCCAGAATCGCACGTTCCCGGGCTTCCATCACCTTTGCGTCAGCCACGCGGATATGGTCGTAACCGCGCAAGTGCAGGACCCCGTGGATGACCATATGGGCCCAGTGCTGGGCGGGGGTCTTGCCCTGCTCGCGGGCCTCCCGGGCCACCACCGCGGCGCAGATCACCAGGTCGCCGACATCACCCGGAGCCCCATGAAAAGACAGGACATTCGTCGCCTTGTCCTTGCCCCGGAACAGGCGGTTCAGGCGCCGGCTTTCGGCCGGACCGACCACCCGGATGGTCAGTTCGCCGGGGCTGGCGGCCAGGGCCAGTAACGCCCAGTGCTTGAGGCGGGCGGCGGACGGTACACCCCGCCCCGCAGGTCCGCGCTGGACCACGATGGCCGGCTTCAGGCCCAGGCTCAGGCCCTTGTTCAGGCTTGATCCTTCGGCGGCGCCGCGGCGGCTTCATGGATCTCGTAGGCGTGAACGATGGCCTGCACCAGCGGATGGCGCACCACATCGGCCTTGTCGAACATCGTCACGCTGATGCCCGGCACGCCCTTGAGCACGCCCAGCGTGTGGCGCAGGCCCGAGGTCTGGTGCTTGGGCAGGTCCACCTGGGTCACGTCGCCGGTGACCACGGCCGCCGAACCGAAGCCGATGCGGGTCAGGAACATCTTCATCTGCTCGACCGAGGTGTTCTGGGCCTCGTCGAGGATGATGAAGGCGCCGGAGAGGGTGTTGTGAGTCAGCAGGAAATCGTCAGTCACGTACAGGGAATCCGCGGCGGCAACCTTGATACACATGACGTCCTGAACGCCGACGGGTTCGATGCTCTCGATATAACGCATCGGCCTTCCCCCGCCTGCCGAGGCGTAGGCCGCGGCTTTCCGCTTCAACCGGAACGGTGCGACCCCTTCTGGCAACCGGATGTCCACGACAAAGGCATCGTGACGGTGTTCAACGTCGCGGCCTCGCGCACGGCCCGGCTTGCGCCCTTCGGCGGCGCGGGTTCGCCAATAAGCCACGCCCCCCAACGAGCGCGTCAGGAACAACACTGCATCGCGAAGATGGGGCGAGGTCGTGCAGTACTGGACCCGGCAGGAACGAGCCTTTTGCGGGACGGGTCCACCATCGGTGTCCAGCAGGCCTTGCAGCAGGGCGTGCCGTGCCTCGGGAGCGTTGTAGAGGTAATCGTCGGGAACGAATTTAGTATGGGACTTCGTGCCCAGAAGCTGGAGCTGACGAAGCGTCACGGTGACTGGATTGGGGATACCCGTTGCCCGGCCACCGACGACGCGCTTCAGCCAGTAATCAATCGCAGTCTTGGCAGCGAGCTCAATGCCGTCCAGTTCTGCCTGGAGGGCTGAGGCAAGCTCCGGATCTGCGGTCGTAAAGCTGGGCGTCGTCGAGCCTGTGATGCACCCGTCACCCAGCATCAGGCCGAGCGCATAGGGATCCATCGGGACATAGCGAGGCGGAAACAGGACTGGCGCGCTGAGCAGCGGCAATTCGAAGCGATGCTGGTGATTCCGGCGCAGCTTGCCCAGCATCTGCTGCGTCTCGAGCGTGCGCGGCACTCCTGTGCGATTGCGGTCCTCCGGCGTGTAGACGGTCCAGAGATGCTCGCCGCAGCACAGCGTCGAGGCGCTGTCCTGCGCCGTCACGCGAAAGACTTCGCGACGGCCGCGTGGAAACACTCCCAGCACTTCCGTCGGCCGGCCATCGGAGCCGATGACACTGTCTCCCGGCTCAAGCGTGCCGATGGGACGCCACCCTTTCGCCGTTAGCACGCGGCTGAAGTACGGCTGCGCGCGGCCCCGCATGAACGCCAGCGGCGCGACCTCGATCACCGAGCGCTCCACCAGCCGCGCGACCTGCTCGAAGCCCATCATTTCGTACAGCGCGTCGTACAGCGGCCGCAGGTACGGATCCACTTTCTGCGCCATGTCGCCCGGCAGGAAGCCCAGCTTCTCGCCGGCCTCGACCGCGGGGCGCGTCAGCACGATGCGGCGCACGCGGTCCTGCTCGAGCGCCTGCACTGCCGAGGCGACGGCGAGGTAGGTCTTGCCGGTGCCAGCGGGGCCGACACCGAAGCTCAGGTCATGCGTGGCGATCTCCTGCAGGTAGCGGCGCTGGCGGTCGCTGCGGCCGCGCACCACGCCGCGCTTGGTCTTGACGACGATCTCGCCTTCTATCGTCGGCGCGCCAGGCATGGAATCGCCATCACCCGTGGCGTGGTCGGTCAGGGCGAGGTGCACCTGCTCGGTCGTCAGCACGTCCTCGCCGGCGACTTCGTAGAGCTCGAGCAGCAGCGCTTCGGCGCGCTCGATATCGGCCTCGGGCCCGAGCAGGCGGAAGCGGTTGCCGCGGTTGCGGATCTCGATGCCGAGCCGCAACTCGATCTGGCGCAGGTGGGAATCGAACGGGCCGCTCAGGTTGGCGAGCCGCCGTGCATCGTCCGGCTCGAGCGCGAGGTCCAGCCGGCGCTGGGAAAAGGGGACGGACACCTTTTGCTTTGTCATAAAGAAAAGGGGACGCAGTCCTTTTCGGTCAGCCTGCCGCGCAATGAATTCGCGAGCGCCTCGGTCACCTGCACCTCCACCAGTTGCCCGACCAGCGACAGCGGACCGTCGAAATTCACGGGCCGGTTGGTCGAGGTCTTGCCGGTCAGCTGGCCACCGCCGCGCTGGCTGGGCCGCTCGACCAGCACGCGCTGCGTGGTGCCGACGTGCGCGGCCTTGAAGGCATCGTCGTGCTGCCGGATGCGCGCCTGCAGGCGCTGCAACCGCGCGTCCTTCTCCTCGCGGCTCACGCCGTCGCGCAGGTTCGCGGCCGGCGTGCCGGGGCGCGGCGAATACTGGAACGAGTACGCGCAGTCAAAACGTGCCTCGTCGATCAGCGCCAGCGTCTGCTCGAACTCAGCCTCGGTCTCGCCGGGGAAGCCGACGATGAAGTCGGAGGAAACCGACAGCCCCGGGCGCGCCTCGCGCACGCGGCGGATCTTCTCGAGGTACTGCGCGCGCGTATGGCCGCGCTTCATCGCGCCCAGGATGCGGTCCGAGCCGGACTGCACCGGCAGGTGCAGGTGGCTCGCCAGCTTCTGCACGCCGGCGTAGGCCTCGATCAGCGCATCGGTGAATTCCACCGGGTGCGAAGTCATGAAGCGGATGCGCGCGAGCGCATCCAGTTGCGCAAGGTGTTCGATCAGCAGGGCGAGATCGCAGGTTGTGCCGTCGGGCATCGCGCCGCGGTACGCGTTCACGTTCTGGCCCAGCAGCGTGATCTCGCGCACGCCCTGCGCCACGAGCTGCTCGCACTCGCGCATCACGCCCTCGAACGGCCGGCTCATTTCCGCGCCGCGCGTGTACGGCACCACGCAGAAGCTGCAGTACTTGCTGCAGCCTTCCATGATCGAGACGTAGGCGGTGGCGCCCTCGGCGCGCGCCGGCGGCAGGTGGTCGAACTTCTCGATCTCCGGGAACGCGATGTCCACGGCCGTCTTGCCGGAATCGCGGGCCTGGTCGAGCAAGGCCGGCAAGCGATGCAGCGTCTGCGGGCCGAAGATCACGTCGATCTGGTTGGCGCGCTGCGACAGCGCAGCGCCCTCCTGGCTGGCGACGCAGCCGCCGACGCCGATCTGGCGGCCGGGTTTTTCGGCCTTCCAGGTTTTCCACTTGCCCAGCTCGCTGAAGACTTTTTCCTGCGCCTTCTCGCGCACCGAGCAGGTGTTGATGAGCAGCAGGTCGGCCTCTTCGGCCACCTGCGTGCGCTCATAGCCCTGCGCGCGCGCCAGCACGTCGGCCATCTTGGCCGAGTCGTACTCGTTCATCTGGCAGCCGTAGGTGCGGATGAACACCTTGGGACTGGGCTTGGGGCTGGCCCTGGGCGCGGCGGGAGTCGTGCTCATCTGGGAAGCGGGAAAAGCGGGGCGGAATTATAGCGCCGGGATCGGGCAGGCCTGCGTCGGCAGGCTGGGTTGCGCGTGGCTGATGTCGGATATCGCCCTCGCTTCATGGCTCGCCGGACCGCTGCTCGGTTCGCCTCGCCATGTCTCGGCTCCCCTTCGCAGCGCCCTACGGGTTCCAGTCCGGCTGCGCCTTACTTACGCTCGGGCGACATCCGACCGCCACGCGCCA
>JAYUGN010000139.1:0-1856 GCA_043767605.1 Gammaproteobacteria bacterium | reverse complement strand
TACTTTTAGTAGCATGAGGTAGCACTCTACATTGAGGCACACATGGCGCAACCCGTGAAGTTGTCTGATCGCCTGATCAATGCGGCAAGAAATGCGGCGCCATCTGCCCACCGTTCGCTTGCGGCCCAGGTCGAGCATTGGGCCACACTGGGTATGGCTGTTGAAGGCGCACTAACGGCCAGCCAGTCGGCGCGCCTCAAGAACGCCGTATGCGAGCCGACGCCTGCTCCATATGTTTTGTCCTCCAGCGAGCTTTCCGCCGCGCTCGCACAGGCGCTTTCGCATGCCCTTTCACCAGCTGCGCAGTCGGAGTTTGCTGCTGAAATCGCGGCATCTCCACAGCCGCGTTTCGGCACCGACGCGGCATTTCCAGGCTGCATCATTCGCTACAATGCCGACGGCTCCATGACTCCCGGGCTCTGGACCGACAACAAGTTCGCGCCGCTGGAACTGACTCCCGACGCTCGAGCGCCACGTGCTACGGGAATTTCGCGCCCATCGCGCACCAGGAAGGCTCGAGCGCGTGCCTGAGCCGCGTGTATGAACAAAGCGCTGTCGGCTTGGGTTCGTGCTGCAACCCGTACCGATGGCCCGCTGCTCGTTGTGCTGGCGGGGAGCAATGGCGCGGGCAAATCGACTTTCTACCGGCGCTACCTGCGTGCAACGAAATTGCCGTTCGTCAACGCCGATGACATTGCGCGGGCACTTTACCCGGGAGCACCAGACAGCACCGCATATCAGGCCATGCGCGTTGCCGACCGCATCCGCGAAAATCTGCTGCGCCTCGGTGTCAGCTTCTGCATGGAAACCGTTCTCTCTGACACCAAGAGCGCAAAACTCGATTTCTTTCGTCTGGCGCAATCGCTAGGCTTTCGGGTCGTTCTAATTTACATTCGGCTCGCAAGCCCACAGCTGTCTCAGGCTCGTGTACATCAGCGAGTGAACACTGGTGGGCATGACGTCCCTGCCAGCAAACTGGTCGCGCGCTTCCCGCGGACTGCCGAAAACGCCGCGCGCGCGCTCAGCTTTGTCGATTACGGTCTGGTGCTGGACAACAGCTCTGCACTGCAGCCGTTCCAGGTGGTTGCGATCTGGGTGCGTGGTGCGTGCATGCCTGCGCGCCAGAAAAATCACCGTGCGCCCATACAGCCCGGCTAATGGTATGCGCAGATTGGACCAGTTGGATTCAGGCAGTTTCCACGGCAGCGGCATTTGACTTAATCAACCACCACCTCGCACGGCCGCACCAGAACTTCACAACGCGAGAATCCATGCGTAGTATCCGGACAAATGAAGCGCCGAGCAGCGCTCGCTGAAATTGCCCAACAACAAAATGGTCCGAGGGGAATGCACGTCATGCGTATTGAAAACAGAACACTCAAGGTGGTGTTCGCGGCTCTGGCCGTGAACCTGCTGGCCGGCCCAGGCGCCCTCGCGCAGCAGAAGCCGCTTACCTGGAAAGACGCCTGGTATACGAAAGTCACCGGGCCGGAGAATGATTTCGACGCGCGTTCCGGCTACGAGGCGGGGAACCTCGCGTACCCGGCCGACAGTGTCGGTGCCGGTGAACAGTCCGCCGCCGCCGCGGCCGCACTTCGCCTGATGCAGGCCTCACCCGCCAGCGCGGGATCGTGGCAGCTCCTCGGGCCGATCGTTGCCAACACGCCGGGTCCTGTTACCTATACGGGTCGCGACAGTGTGGTCTCGGGTCGCGTGGCGGCGATCGCCGTGGCGCCGAGCTGCCGCGCCAACGAGGATTGCACGGCTTACGTCGCCGCCGCTGGAGGGGGCATCTGGAAGACCGAAAACGTACTGGCGCGCCGCCCCGAGTGGCGCTCGGTGAGCAGCGGCCTGCC
>JAYUGN010000138.1:0-5675 GCA_043767605.1 Gammaproteobacteria bacterium | reverse complement strand
CGCCGGACTGTACTGGCTGCTGGCGTCATCCGGCCACGGCTGGTTGTTCTGGGGCGTCGTGCCCGGCTGCTTGATGCTGATGTCGGGCCTCGCGCTGCTGCTGATGCCCGGAGACCAGCGCATCACCGAGTACATGGGCGCGGGCGGCTTCCTCGGCATCGCCGGTGTGCTGCCGGTGCTGTTGACGGGCGGCATCGGCGATGCGCTGTTCGCGGGACTCGCGGCGGCGGGCACGTACCTCACCTCGGGGCACCTCGCGCTCGCGCTCGAACCCGCGAGCGACGGCGTGCCGGCGCCGATTTCAGACCTGAAGATCGACGCCAAAGCCGCGCTCGACGAGGCGCTGCTGGCGTATTTCGTCGGCAGCGCGAAGATCCCGGGTGGCGATGCGATCCAGCGGCTCGGCGAGGACGCCACGCGCCTTGAAGCGGTGATGAAGGCGCGCGGCTGGCTCGAGCATCCCGAAGCGATGCACCCGGCGCCGCCGGTGCCGGAGCGCGTCTACGTGCAGCAGGCGCGCATCTACGGCCAGACCTACGACCGCGTCAGCTATCCGAGCGCCTTCATGCCCGATCCGGGTATGCCGGGCGCGGACCTGTGGAGCCGCCACGGCGGCAACGCCCAGTCCATCGGCTGGGCGCTGCGCCATCCGGGGCCGCCGCGGCCCTGGCTGATGTGCGTGCACGGTTACCGCATGGGCGAGCCCTGGCTCGACTTCCTGCTGTTTTCGCCGCGCTGGTTGCACGAGCGCCTCGGGCTCAACGTGTTCATCCCGGTGTTGCCGCTGCACGGCCCGCGCCGCATCGGCCTGCGCAGCGGCGACCAGTACCTCGACGGCAACCCGCTGGACCTGCTGTACGCGCAGGCGCAGGCGCTGTGGGACCTGCGCCGCGCACTCGCGTGGATCCGTTCGCAGGAAGACCATCCGCGCATCGGCGTGCTGGGCTACAGCCTCGGCGGCTACAACACGGCGCTGCTCGCGCAATACGAGCGCGACATCGAATTCGCGATCGCCGGCATCCCGCCGACCGACCTGGCCGCCGCGATCTTCCGCCACACGCCGCCGGCGCACCGCGACTACCTGGCCGCGCACGGCCTGGACCTCGAGCGCTACCGCAAGCTGCTGCAGCCAGTGTCGCCGCTGGCGCGTCCGCCGCTGCTGGATCGCGACCGCCTGTACGTCTTCGCGGGGGTCGCCGATCGCATCGTGCTGCCGCAGCAGTCCATGGACCTCGGCCGGCACTGGCAGGTGCCGATCCAGTGGTACCAGGGCTCGCACCTTTCGGTCCGGCGCGAGGCGCTGGTGAAGCTGCACATCGAAGCCGCGATGCAGCGCGCGGGCTGGCCGGTCGCGGCCGAATTTGCATCCGCTCGCTGACGGCCGCCGTAATTCCAGAATGCAAAGAATCGCCCTGACCGGCTCGGGCCTGCACACGCCGCCCGAATCCATTTCCAACGACGAGCTGGTCGCCTCCTACAACGCGTGGGCGACGCGCGAGAACGCGCAGCGCGCGCAATCCTTGAACGGCGGGGCCGGGCCCTTGCCGCTGTCGTCGAGCGAGTTCATCGTCAAGGCCTCCGGCATCAGGTCGCGCCACGTGGTGGACAAGGCCGGCGTGCTCGACATCGACCACATGCGCCCGCGCATCCGCGCGCGCAGCAACGACGAGCCCTCGCTGATGTGCGAGATGGGCGTGGCCGCCGCGCGGCAAGCGCTGGAGCGGGCGGGGCGCACGAGCGCCGACGTGGACGCGGTCATCGTCGCGGCGTCGAACCTGCAGCGTGCGTATCCGGCGATTGCGGTGGAGCTGCAGCATGCGCTCGGCATCGAAGGCTTTGCCTACGACATCAACGTCGCCTGCGCCTCGGCGGCCTTCGGCGTGCAGGCCGCGGTCGAGGCCGTGCGCGGCGGGCAGGCCCGCGCGGTGCTGGTCGTGAGCCCCGAGATCTGCTCCGGCCACCTGAATTTCCGCAACCGCGATTGTCATTTCATCTTCGGCGACGCCTGCACCGCGGTGCTGGTCGAGCCGCTGCCGAAAACCAATGGCGCGAACGGCAACGCGGCCTTCGAGATCCTCGGCACGCGCCTGCAGACGAAATTTTCCAACAACAACCGCAACAACTTCGGCTTCCTGAACCCGGCAGAGAGTCCACCCCGCCGCTGGGACGACATCCTGTTTCAGCAGGAAGGCCGCAAGGTCTTCAAGGAAGTGGTGCCGATGGTGTCCGAGCTGATCCTTGCGCACCTGGCCGAGCTGCAGCTCGCGCCGGCCGGGGTCAGGCGCTTCTGGCTGCACCAGGCCAACCTCGGCATGAACCAGCTGATCGCCAGGCGCGTGCTGGGCCGCGAGGCGGGCGACGCCGAGTCGCCGACGATCCTCGACGAGTACGCCAACACCAGCTCGGCAGGCTCGGTGATCGCCTTCCACAAGTACCATGCCGACATCCTCCCGGGCGAAATCGGCGTGCTGTGCGCTTTCGGCGCCGGCTATTCGGCCGGCAGTGTCGTGTTGCGCCGGATGTAGACGGCTGTAACAAATCCGTCACGCGCGGCTACTACCCTGATTCCATGGAAAACAAGAGAATCCTGGTCGTCGAGGACGAGCCCTCGATCCGCGACATGCTGCGCTTCGCGCTCGAGCGCGCGCAGTTTTCGGTGGTGGAAGCGGGCGATGCGCAGGCTGCCCGCGTGCAAATTGCCGACGCGCGGCCCGACCTGATCCTGATGGACTGGATGCTGCCCGGCGTCTCGGGCGTCGAGCTGGCGCGCGAGCTGAAGAGCGCCCCCGACACGCGCGACCTGCCGATCATCATGGTCACCGCCCGCACCGAGGAAGAAGACCGTGTCCGCGGCCTCAACATCGGCGCGGACGACTACGTGACCAAGCCGTTCTCGTTCCCGGAGCTGATCGCGCGCATCAAGGCCGTGCTGCGCCGCACGCTGCCCGGTGGCGAGACCGAGAAGCTGTCGGTCGGCGGCCTTGAAGTGGACGGCGCCAGCCAGCGCGTGACCGCCAAGGGCGAGCCGGTGCGGCTCGGCCCCACCGAATACCGCCTGCTGCACTTTTTCCTGAGCCACCCGGACCGCGTCTACTCGCGCGAGCAGGTGCTCGACCGCGTCTGGGGCCGCACGGTCTACGTCGAGGAGCGCACGGTGGACGTGCACATCCGCCGGCTGCGCAAGGCGCTCGAGCCCTCCGGCTGCGACGGCATGATCCAGACCGTGCGCGGTTCGGGCTATCGCTTCTCGGAGAAGCCCTGAAGGATCCCGCCGGCGACCCGCGCGGGGCGCCGCAGGCGTCGCTGCGCCGCAACGCCGTGGACTGGGCCGCATTCCGCGAGCAGGCCGGGCGCGCCGTGTTCTTCGCGTTGATCGGTGCGGTGCTCGGCGCTACCCGCGGCTACGCCGGCTGGGGCGCAGCGCTGGCGCTCGGCGCCTACCTGTTGCGCCAGCTGTATTTCCTCGCCGCGCTGCGCGCCTGGGCGGAGCATCCGCGCCGCGTCGAGTTGCCCGAGCCCGCCGGCACCTGGGGCGAGGTCTACGAAAAACTGCTGGACCTGCAGCGTCGCAACCGCAAGCGCAAGCAGCGGCTCGCCGCGATGCTGGCGCAGTTCCAGGCCTCGGCGCAGGCGCTGCCGGATGGCGTGGTCGTCACCGAGGAGCGCGGCGAGATCGTGTGGTTCAACACGGCGGCACAGGCGCTGCTGGGCCTGCGCGGGCAGGGTGACGTGGGCCAGCGCCTGCCCAACCTGCTGCGCCATCCGCAGTTCACCGAATACTTCGAGCGAGGCGTGTTCGACGACGGCATCGAGCTGCCGTCGCCGATCAACCCGGCGCTGATGCTGGAACTGCGGGTGGTCCCCTACGGCGAGGGCCAGCGCATGATGATCATCGGCGACATCAGCAACCTGCACCGGCTCGAGCGCATCCGCCGCGATTTCGTGGCCAACGCCTCGCACGAACTGCGCACGCCGCTGACCGTGCTGCGTGGCTATATCGAGATGATGCTACCCGAGAGCGGCGCGGGAAAATCATTGGCCGAATGGCATTCGCCGCTCACCGGCATGCACGCGCAGGCCGTGCGCATGGAGGCGCTGGTGCGCGACCTGCTCAAGCTGGCGCGGCTCGAAGGCGAGCAGGCCCTGGCCCGGCAAGACGTGCTGGACATGGCGCCGCTGGTCGAGCACGCACTGGTTGAAGCCCGCGCGCTTTCGCGCGGAGCGCACGAGTTCGTGTCCGAGGTGGACCCCAAATTGTTTCTGTACGGCCGCGACAGCGAAGCCGAGAGCATCCTCACCAACCTCATCTCCAACGCCGTGCAGTACACGCCGGCCGGCGGGCGCATCACGGTGCGCTGGCGCGCCGAGGGCGATGGCGCCTCGTTCTCGGTCACGGACTCCGGCATCGGCATCGCCGAGGAAGACATCCCGAAACTGACCGAGCGCTTCTACCGGGTGGACGAGGGGCGCTCGCGGGCCAGCGGCGGCACCGGTCTGGGGCTCTCGATCGTCAAGCATGCGCTCGAACGCCATGAAGGCCGGCTCGAGATCCAGAGCCGCCTGGGCCATGGCAGCAGCTTCATCTGCCATTTCCCGGGCCACCGCGTGGTCCGGCAAAAAGAAAAGGGGTCGCAGTCCTTTTCCACTGTCATCTAACCGTCACAAACCCGTCATAAGGTCATCACGCGCTCTCCCCAGACTGCGCCCCATCCAATGAAATCTCCCATGAAGACCAGGAAGAAAGCGATGAACCTGAAGTTTGCAGCCACGATGACCGCCACCCTGATGGCCAGCGCCGCCGCTTACGCGGGCGTGGATGCCAGCCTGCCGGCTTACCAGAAGGCCAGCGGTGTCTCGGGGAATTTTTCCAGCGTCGGTTCCGACACGCTGAACAACCTCATGACCCTGTGGGCCGAGGACTTCAAGCGCGCGTACCCGAACGTCAACATCCAGATCCAGGGCGCCGGCTCCTCGACCGCGCCGCCGGCACTCACCGAAGGCACCGCCAACTTCGGCCCCATGTCGCGCCTGATGAAGGACGACGAGGTCCAGTTCTTCGAGCACAAATATGGCTACAAGCCCACGCCCATCGGCGTCGCCATCGATGCGCTCGCGGTGTGGGTCAACAAGGACAACCCGATCAAGGGCCTGTCGATCGCACAGGTGGACGGCATTTTCTCGACGACCCGCAAGTGCGGCGGCAAGAACATCGAGCGCTGGGGCGCCGCTGGCCTCACCGCTGACTGGGCCAACCGCCCGATCCAGCTCTACGGCCGCAACTCGGTCTCGGGCACTTACGGCTACTTCAAGGAAAACGCGCTGTGCAAAGGTGACTTCCGCACGACGGTCAACGAGCAGCCGGGCTCGGCCTCGGTGGTGCAGTCGGTCGGCAGCGGCCTGAACGCCGTCGGCTACTCGGGTATCGGCTACCGCACTTCGAGCGTCAAGGCCGTGCCGATCGCCAAGGGTAGCGGCACCGACTACGTCGAGCCGAGCGAGCAGACGGCGCTGTCGGGCAAGTACCCGCTCTCGCGCGTGCTCTACGTCTACGTCAACAAGGCGCCGAACAAGTCGCTGGCGCCGATGGAAGCCGAGTTCATCCGCATGGTCCTCAGCAAGCAAGGCCAGGAAGCCGTGGTCAAGGACGGGTTCATCCCGCTGCCGGCCGCGATGGC
>JAYUGN010000137.1:0-5762 GCA_043767605.1 Gammaproteobacteria bacterium | reverse complement strand
ATCGGCCTTCTTGACCGGCTTGCCCTTCGGATCGGTCTCGTACTTGTAGAAGCCGACGCCGTTCTTCTGACCGTAGCGCTTGGCCTCGTACATCACATCGAGCGCGGTGCGGAAGGTCTTGCCCATGCGGTCCGGGTAGCCTTCGGCCAGCACATCGCCGACGTGATGGCTGGTGTCCATGCCGACCACGTCCTGCAGGTAGGCCGGGCCCATCGGCCAGCCGAAGTCCTCCATGACCTTGTCGACCTTCACGAAGTCGGCGCCGTCATGCAGCGCGCCCATGAAGCCGCCGAAGTACGGGAACAGGATGCGGTTGACCAGGAAACCGGGGCAGTTCTTGACGACGATCGGCGTCTTGCCCATCGCACTGGCGTAGGCCGCAACGGTGGCGATGGCTTCCTTGGAGGTCTTCGGCCCCCAGATCACCTCGACCAGCGGCATCTTGTGCACCGGGTTGAAGAAGTGCATGCCGAGGAAGTTTTCCTTGCGCTCGAGCGCTTCGCTCAGCGCCTCGATCGAGATCGACGAGGTGTTGCTGGCGATGATGCAGTCCTTGCGCACCAGCTTCTCGACTTCGGCCAGCACCGCTTTCTTGACCTTGGGATTCTCGACCACCGCCTCGACGATGATGTCGACGTTGCCGAAGTCGCCGTAGTTCAGCGTGGCGCGGATGTTCGAGAGCACGTCGCCGGCCTTTTCTGGCGTCATCTTCTTGCGCTCGACCATCCTGGAGAGCAGCTTGTTCGCCTCGGACATGCCCAGGTGCAGCTGCTCGTCCTTGATGTCCTTCATGATGATCGGCGTGCCGCGGCTGGCCGACTGATAGGCGATGCCACCGCCCATGATGCCGGCGCCGAGCACGGCGGCCTGCTTCACCGGGTGCGCGACCTTCTGGTACTGCTTGGCTTTTTTCTTGAGGAACTGGTCGTTGAGGAACAGGCCGATCAGCGCGTCGGCGACCGTGGTCTTGGCGAGTTTCGCGAAGGCCGCGGCCTCGATCTTCAGCGCATCGTCGCGGCCCTTGCCGGCCGCCTTCTGCATGGCCTTCACGGCCTCGACCGGCGCGGGATAGGCCTTGCCTGCCTTGCCGGCGATGAAGCCCTTCGCGGTTTCGAACGTCATCATGCTTTCCATCATGTTCAGCTTGAGCGGGCCCTTCTTCTGGGCGCGCCGCGCCTGCCAGTCGACCTTGCCGTCAATGGCCAGCTGCAGCATGCGGTTGGCGGCGTCGCGCAGTTTTTCAGGGGCGACCACCGCGTCCACGGCGTGATCCTTCAGTGCGCGGTCAGCCTTCATCTGCTCGCCGCCGGCGATCCACTCGATGGCGTTGTCGGCACCGATCAGGCGCGGCAGGCGCACGGTGCCGCCAAAGCCCGGGATGATTCCCAGCTTCACTTCCGGCTGGCCCACCTGGGCCGCGGCGGACATCACCCGGTAGTCGGTGGACAGCGCCATTTCCATGCCGCCACCCAGGGCAAAGCCGTTGATGGCGGTGACCGTGGGGAACGGCAGGTCCTCGATGGCGCTGAAGGCCTTGTTGGCCTCGTACGCCCAGGAAGCGATTGCCTCTTCTGTGCCGCCGAAGTTCTTGCCAAACTCGGTGATGTCGGCGCCGACGATGAAGACGTCCTTGGCGCTGGTGACCAGCAGGCCTTTGAGCTTACCGTCCCCCGCCAGCGCGACCCCCGCCTGGGCCAGCTCGGACACGGTCCGGGAATCGAATTTGTTGATCGGCTCGCCCTGGCGGTCGAAGCACAACTCGGCGAGGTCGCCCGGCAGCCGGGTGACACGGATGGATTGCCCTTGGAACATGGCTTTGAAGCCTCGAGAGGTCTGGAATGGCCCGCGCGGCGGGGCGGCAATGATAGCCGTTTTGACACTCCCCAAAACGCGGGCCTACACTCCGGCGCTGGTCAAAACATCACCGCTCGTATTCCGGGCGCAAGGGGAGATCGATTCGATGGCAAAGAAACGTAAAGCCAAGGCCAAGAAGACAGTGCGCACGCTGAAGTCGCGCGCGCGCAGCGCTGCCCGCAGCGTCAAGGCCAAGGCCCGAGGCGGCATGCGCCGCGCCAAGTCCTCGCTGAAAAAAGCCGGGTCACGGGCGAAGAGCGCCGCGCGCAAGGTTTCGCGCAAGGCCGCCTCGGCCGGGAAGCAGGCGGTCAAGCGCGTAAGCAAGGTCAGGACCGAGGTGATGTCACGCGCCGCGATGGCGACGACCAAGGTCAAGGCCATGATGCCCGCGAGCCTGATGCCGGCCATGAGCGCACCGCCGCCGCCGCCGGCGCCGGCCACCCTGCCGATGGACAGCGGCCTGTCGGGCGGCATGGGCACGACCAACAGCTATTGAAGGCAGCCCCGGGCCCGCCGACGCTAACCGTCGGCGGGCTTTTTTCCGCCCGAGGAATTGGCGGTAGCCAATTCCCGGGACGGAGCCCGACGTAAACTGCGCTCGCCATGACGCTCTCCCTGGAACAAGGCACTGCCCTCTGCCGCTTGCTGGCCGATCCCAGCCGCCTGCGCCTGCTCTTGTTGCTGCAGAACCAGGCGCTGACCGTCGCGGAGCTCACCCAGGTCACCCAGCTGGCGCAGAGCCGGGTGTCCACGCACTTGGCCCGCCTGCAGCGCGCGCACCTGGTGCAACCGCGACGCGAAGGCGGCACCACCGGCTACAGCGTCGCGCCCGATGCGCGCGAGCAGGTCGCTGGCGGCCTGTGGGAACTGCTGCGCAGCCAGGTGGACGACGTGCAAGTCCGCGCCGACCGCGAACGCGCCGAGGAAGTCGTGCGGGCGCGCAAGCGCGCGCAGACCTGGGCCGAATCGGTCGCCGGCCGCATGGAGCGCCACTACTCGCCGGGCCGCACCTGGGAAGCCACAGCGCGCGCCCTGATCGGGCTCGTGCAGCTCGGTGATGTGCTCGACCTCGCCTGTGGCGACGGCGTGCTGTCCGAGATGCTGGCCAGCCACGCGCGCTCGATCACAGCCGCCGACGTGAGCCCCACGCTGATCGCAGCCGCGCGCGAGCGCCTGAAGCCGTTCACCAATGTGCGCGTGCTCGAGGCCGACATGCACGCGCTGCCGCTGGACGCGAAGAAATTCGACCTCGTGTTTCTGATGCACGCGCTGGCGTACACGGAAAGACCGCAGGCGGTGCTGGCCGAGGCCGCGCGCGTGCTGCGCCCCGGCGGGCGGCTGGTGGTGGCGACGCTGAACGCGCACGCGCACAAGGCCACCATCGAGGCCTATGACCACGTGAACCTCGGCCTCGCGCCGGCGGCGCTGCGCAAGCTGCTGGAGACCGCGGGCTTCACCGTGGAGCAGTGCGGCGTGAGTTCACGCGAGGACCGCCCACCCTATTTCGAAGTCGTCACCGCCTTCGCCACACGCTGACCGCTTAAACTCCCGCCATGTCGAAGACCACAGTCGCCGTGATCGGCGCCGGCCACCTCGGCCAGTTCCACGCGGCCAAGTACGCCGCCTCGCCCAACGCAACGCTGGTCGGCATCGCCGACACCAGCGCGGAGCGTGGCGCGCTGATCGCCGGAAAATACGGCGTGCCCTCCTTCACCGACTACCGCGAGCTGCTGAAGCAGGCGCAGGCCGTGAGCATCGCCGTGCCCGCCGCGCTGCATTACGCCATCGCCAAGGATTGCCTCGAAGCCGGGCTGCACGTGCTGGTCGAAAAACCGATCGCCGTAACGCTCGAGGACGCCGACAAGATGATCGCGCTGGCGCGTGCTTCGAGGCGTGTGCTGCAGGTCGGTCACGTCGAGCGCTTCAACCCCGTGGGCGCCGAACTGCTGCGGCAGGTCAGGCAGCCGCTGTTCATCGAATGCCATCGCCTCGCACCGTTCAAGCCGCGCGGCACCGACGTCAGCGTGCTGCTGGACCTCATGATCCACGACCTTGACCTGATCGCGACGCTGGCCGGCGCGCCCTGCGTGCAGATCGACGCCTGCGGCGCATCGGTGCTCTCCGATTCGCCCGATATCGTGAACGCGCGCCTGCGTTTCGAGAACGGCTGCATCGCCAACATCACCTCGAGCCGCGTGAGCCTCAAGGTCGAGCGCAAATTGCGGATCTTCCAGCGCGACGGCTATTTCAGCGCCGATCTCGGCAAGCAGGAAATCACCATCGCCCGCAAGCTCGTGGGCGACCCGCCGATCTCGGTCGAGCAGAACAAAATCGCCGGCGATGCGCTGGAACTCGAGATCGAATCCTTCCTCGAGGCCGTCCGCACCGGCCGCGAGGCCGTGGTCACCGGCGAAGCCGGCCGGCTTGCGCTGCAGCTGTGCCTGGAGGTCGGCAGCAAGATGATGGCGCTCGGCGATCAACGCGCCTCCTGGAGCATGCATGCTCATTGACCTCAAGACCCAGTACGCGCGGATCAGCGACGACGTGCTGGCCCGGATCAAGAACGTGCTCGACTCGGGCAAGTACATCCTCGGCCCCGAGGTGCAGGAGCTCGAAGGGAAGCTGGCGGTCTACGCCGGCGTGAAGCACTGCATCACGGTGGCCAGCGGCACCGACGCGCTGCTGATGCCGCTGATGGCGCTGGGCATCGGCCCCGGCGACGAAGTCATCTCGACGCCATTCACCTTCGTCGCCACCAGCGAAGTCATCCGGCTGGCGGGCGCGACGCCGGTGTACTGCGACATCGAGCCCGACACCTGGAACCTGGACCCGAAAAAACTCGAAGCCCTGATCACGCCGAAGACCCGGGCGATCATGCCGGTCAGCCTGTTCGGCCAGTGCGCGGACTTCGATGCGATCAACGCGATCGCCGCGAAGCACAAGATCCCGGTGATCGAGGACGCCGCGCAAAGCCTCGGCGCGACGTACCAGGGCAAGCAGTCCTGCAGCCTGACGCTGATGGCCGGCACCTCGTTCTATCCGTCCAAGCCGCTGGGCGGCTACGGCGACGGCGGCGCCGTGTTCACCAACGACGATGCGCTCAACACGGTGCTGCGCGAGATTCGCGTGCACGGACAATCGTCCACCTACAAGTATTCGCGCATCGGCATCAACGGCCGGCTCGACTCCATCCAGTGCGCGATCCTGCTCGCCAAGCTGGCGATCTTCCCGGACGAAGTGAAGCAGCGGCACGCGGTGGCCGCGCGCTACGACCAGTTGCTGAAAGGCGTGGTGCAGACCCCAGTGATCCGGCCGCAATCCACCAGCGTCTACGCGCAGTACACGATCGAAGTGGACCACCGCGACGCCGTGCGCCAGAAACTGACCGCAGCGGGCGTCTCGACGGGCGTGTATTACCCGACGACGCTCAACAATGAAGGGCCTTATCTCGACAGGTCGGCGCAGGTGCCAGTGGCCGAGCGCGCCGCGACGCGCGTGCTGGCGCTGCCGATGGACGCCTACGTGGACGAAAAGCGCCAGGAAGGCATCGTCGAGCAGGTCAAGCGCGCCCTGCGCTGAAACCCCGCACGCCCTCGCTGTCGCTCCGCACGCCCTCGCTGTCGCTCCGCACGCCTTCGCTAGTCGCTCAGGCACCTACCGCTCTGCGTCGGTAAGCGTGGCTAGCGCGCGGCGCATTGGGCTTGCTTCGCGATGGCTCGCCGACCCGCCGCTGGCCTCGCGAAGCCAAGTCTTCGCTCGCCTGCGCGGCGCCCTGGCGGGCTCCGGGTCGGCTGCGCTTTATTCGCTCCGCAAGCCCAATGCGCCGCGCGCAATCACCGCCGCGTCCAGGGCGGTACGTCTGTAGCGACCATGATCGCGCGCACGTGTTCGTTCACGACGGAAGCAGG